>JANPPB010000851.1:0-3497 GCA_031428295.1 Segetibacter sp.
TTACTTATAACGATAGACCAAAATTAGCAAAAGAGAACATTATTGATTTTCAGGCAGGGTTTTTATTCAACCTGTTATCACAGCATCATAGAATTGGTTTTGAGCTTGAGCTTATAAAGGTTTTTGAAAAGTCCGGGGGAAAGCAATTCAAAAAATTGAGCATCCATCAATCTGCAAATCTTGGCTTGCTAAAAGAATTTTCCGATGATATTTACTCGCTTATTTATAGCATAAGCGACGATGGTATAAAGAAACATCTGGCACAAAACGGTCATGGTTATATAACACAATATGCCAATCCCTGGCAAAGCATGTCCGATGCAACAACCGCATTATTAAAGAAGTATTACATTAGCCAACTGCAAAAATTATGGCCCTTTCTGTGCAATCATCCCGAAGTGTACCTACTGAAGGAAGGCAATTTTGCTAATAAAAATATTATCCCGGCAAAACTTTCTCCCGATCTTATTTCTTTCAGTTTTTCAATTACAGAAGATGAAAGATTTATAACCATCTGGCAGAAACCGGCCATAAATAACGTAGCTGTTTCCGACGTAAACATCCGGCTTTTTTCAGGGTTTTTTTTCCTGATAAACGATGTTTTTTACCTGCCGGCAAATATTGATGACCTGAATATTCTAAAGCAGTTTCAGCATGGCTACATAAAAATACCTGTAGCAAATAAGTTACAGCTTATTCAAAATATCATTCCTGCACTTCAACAAAAATACACGGTTGAATTACCTCCTTCTCTTCAGCTTACCACCCTTCAGCCTGAGCCAAAACCGCAAATATTATTGAAAGAATATGAGACCAAATACCTGATGCTGCAACCGCAGTTTATGTATGAAGAAACGGAGGTGGATTTCGAAAAAAATCCTGAGGAACTGCTGCAGACATTACCCGACGGATCGTATCAGGTAATGCAACGAAATGCTGCCGGGGAGCATGCTTTTTTTGAAAGCCTCCGTGTACTTCACCCCACTTTTGAAAAACAAAAGCAGAACGACTTTTTCTATATCCCCTTCGACGAGGTAATGAAAAAATCCTGGTTTCTAAATATGGTTCACCAGTTGCAGGAAAATGATATTCCGGTGCTTGGCATAAAGGAGCTGAAAAGGTTTCGATACAACACCAACAAACCCAAATGGGAGATGAAGGCCGGCAGCGGAATGGATTGGTTTGACCTTAAAATAGAAGTAAGTTTTGGCGATCAGTCTGTACCCTTAAAGGAAGTTCGCAAAGCACTTATAAGCAAACAAAATATGGTGGTGCTGGGCGATGGCAGCATAGGTATGTTGCCCGAAGAATGGCTGAAACAATATGGCCTAATTTTAAAAATTGGTCAGGAGCAAAAAGATGGAACGCTGCGCCTTAGCAAACTGCATTATACCTTAATAGATGAGTTGCACAACCAAATAGACGACGAAGAAGTGTTGAAAGAGATCAATGATAAAAAGCAACGGCTGCACAACATAGGCAACGTACAAACAGTACCCGTAAGCAAGGCTATTACGGCTACCCTTCGCCCCTACCAGCAAAGCGGTTTGCAATGGATGCAAACCCTTGATGAGCTGGGCTGGGGCGGTTGCCTTGCCGATGATATGGGCCTGGGAAAAACATTGCAGACCATTACCTTTCTACAATTTCTAAAAGAAAAATATGTTGGCAGCACCCACCTGGTTGTTTGCCCCACCTCGCTTATTTATAACTGGGAAGCAGAGTTAAAAAAGTTTTCTCCCAACCTTACCTATCACATTTATTACGGCAGCGCACGGGAGTTTAGCAATGAGCATTTTGAAGACTACGACATCATCATTACTACTTACGGATTGATAAGAAATGACCTGGAGCAGTTGCTAAAATTTCAGTGGCATTATGTAATACTCGACGAAAGCCAGGCTATAAAAAACCCTGATGCGCTTACCACTAAAGCGGTACAATTGCTAAAGAGCAAAAACAGACTTATACTTAGCGGCACCCCGGTACAAAACAACACCTACGACCTGTATGCACAATTTAATTTTATAAATGCCGGGCTGTTGGGCAGTCGCGAATTTTTCAAAGATTTTGCCAACGGTATAGATAAATACAACGATGCCGAAAAGGCGGCACAATTAAGAAAAATGGTCTATCCATTTATGCTGCGCCGCACTAAGGAGCAGGTAGCCAAAGACCTGCCAGACAAAACAGAGATGATACTTTGGTGCGAAATGTATAAGGAGCAGCAGGCGGTATACGACGATTATAAAAATCACTACCGCACTACGTTACTTAAGAAAATAGAAGAAGTGGGTATGGCCAAAGCCGGAATGTATATACTGGAAGGGTTGTTAAGGCTACGCCAGATTTGCGATAGCCCTCAATTGGTTAAGAACAATGAAGTAACCACCCAAAAAAGCATTAAAATAGATGAGTTGATGCGGGAAATAGAAGAGAACACCGGCAGTCATAAGTTGCTGGTATTTTCGCAGTTTACCGAAATGTTGCACCTGATAAAAGAGCGGTTAGATATAGATGCCATACGGTTTAGTTATCTTGACGGAAGCACTCCGGCTAACAAACGCCGCGAGGCTGTAGACCAGTTTCAAAACGATACCACCATTAAAGTATTTCTGATATCGCTAAAGGCAGGGGGCGTGGGACTAAACCTTACCGCCGCCGATTACATATACCTTGTTGACCCCTGGTGGAACCCGGCTGTAGAACAACAGGCCATCGACCGTACCCATCGCATAGGCCAGAAGAACAAGATATTCGCCTATAAAATGATCTGCAAAAACACCATTGAAGAAAAAATTTTACAACTCCAGCAGCGCAAAAAACAAATAGCCAACGAGCTGGTAACCGAAGACGCAGGGTTTATTAAAAAGCTGAGCAGGGAGGATGTGGAGTTTTTGTTTGGGTAGGTGGTAAAAGATGACGGTTGACAGAAGGTTGGGGGTTGGTGGTTGTTGGTTGCTAGTTGGTGGTTGCGGGTTACTGGATGATGGTTGCTGGTAGCCGGTTTCCAGTTTCAGGTAGCTTGTAAACGGTGAATGGTACTTTACACTCCCTTTAGGGTTGGGGTTAGCCAGCATTTTCAAAATAAAGAGGCATCGTTGCCACGCTCGTTTTAACAGCAAATTTCTTATGAGCTTTGCTTAACAAAGGCTGGTAGCAAAACATTTTAGCTGCCGGTACTTTCATAAATTCTTTAATCGTATTTTCCGCTTTTTGTACAATTTGCTTCAATTGCCATAAAATAATGCAGTATTAAATCATTAGTTGATATGCAACTTTTCGACCGACCGAAAGAACCTTATTTTGTTTTTCCGGATATAGGTGCTTATAAAGAGCTCTCCTTTGAAAAGCTTACTTCAGAAAACTCTGTACAGTTATACCTGTTGTTTGAAAGTGATGAAAATCCTTTTACAGATGCGCAATTCAAACAATACGAGTCAGCAAAAGAATACACAGAACAACTTGAACAGTATGGCGCTTTCTCGCCTAAACAC
>JANPPB010000852.1:0-1725 GCA_031428295.1 Segetibacter sp.
TCGTATTACTTACTCTGTACCCCTGAAAGATAAGTTTGGCAACGATACTATGTGGGAGAAAGCGGTGTACGACATGCGTGAATGGGAATTTATCAGGGATGGACTTATAAAGATTTATGCAATTTTAAAAACGGAAGGCAACTTAAGTTTTACCAAACACCTGGATGTTGCCCGTATTGATTTTTGCGCCTTTGGAAATTCGAACCCTTTCAGGATTCGAATAGTAAATAAGTACAACGATAACTACGATCATTTTTATATTAAAACAGCAGACGCCAGCCGAATTTATGGCCTTGAGTTAGAGCACATGCTTTCGCCCAACCGCATTACTTATTTTACACAGTACAATACGTTGGTAGAAGAACACATTCCCGGTATACCGGGCGACCTGTTTATACAACAACATTTGCAGGAACCCATGACCAACAAATTGCGTTTTGCAAAGGAGTTTGTCAAGTTTAATGAAAGATGTTTTCTACGGCTACTGGGCGATATGAGGAGCTATAATTTTGTGGTGGACATCACACCTGATATTGAAGATTTTCAATACCGCATCAGGGCTATAGACTTTGACCAGCAATCGTACGAAGGAAGAAAAAATTTATACCTGCCCCAATACTTTAAAGAGAACCGTCACCTGGTTAACCTGGCATTAAAGTTAATTGATAAGGATTCTATTGAGCAGTACCAGACCGAAGAAAGAACTATGATGGCTTTTAGAGTAGCTGAATCGCGGTACCGGCTAATGGAATTATTCAACATTATGTGCCGTGATAATATAGCCCCGGCTGATAAAGTTGAACAATTGAAACAAGAACTTAGCGGGTACTTTAGAAACCCCAAATTTTTACGTTGTATGTCTATGGGCGACATTGTAAAAACCAACTTAAAGCAAACATTATTAAATAACCTTTCGCAAATTCAAAAGGACAAAAAAAGCAATATGGAATAGCCTCCATGTTTATTTAGCTAACACATAAATCGATTATTATGAGTGGTAATAAAACGCTTGAAATTTTAGGTGAGAAGGCATCATACCTGTTAGATCACAACTGTAACACTGTTGACAAATCTACCTTGCACCTGCCCTCTCCCACTCATATTGATGACATTTGGGTGGCGAGTAATCGCAACAATCCTGTATTAAAAAGCTTTGGTCAATTGCTAAATCATGGCCGCCTGGCTAATACGGGTTATTGCAGCATTTTTCCTGTTGACCAGGGCATTGAGCACAGTGCCGGCTCTGCGTTTTCACCAAACCCTATGTACTTCGATCCTGAAAACATCATACGTCTGGCACTGGAAGCCGGTTGTAACGCGGTTGCTTCAACTTATGGCGTACTTGGCATTATGAGTCGTAAGTATGCTCATAAAATACCCTTTGTTGTAAAGATCAATCACAACGAGTTTTTAAGCATGCCCAACCGGTACGATCAAACTATGTTTGGCACAATTAAAAATGCCTGGAACATGGGGGCCAC
Organism: Segetibacter sp.; assembly: GCA_031428295.1. Lineage (GTDB taxonomy): Bacteria > Bacteroidota > Bacteroidia > Chitinophagales > Chitinophagaceae > Segetibacter. The sequence goes on from JANPPB010000852.1 coordinate 1,482, forward strand.
CGCTGTGGGGGCAACAGTTTATTGGGGAAGCGAAGAAAGCACCCGCCAATTAAAAGAAGTTGCAGAAGCTTTTGAGATGGCTCACGAACTGGGAATGGTTACCATACTTTGGTGCTACACCCGCAACAGCGGCTTTAAAGTAGACGGCGTGGATTATCATACTTCAGCCGATCTTACAGGGCAGGCAAACCACCTGGGCGTTACCATTGGTGCAGATATTATTAAACAAAAACTACCCACTAAT
>JANPPB010000853.1:0-1803 GCA_031428295.1 Segetibacter sp.
CTTTAGGCGTTGTAAACCCAGTATGTTTTCAACAAATTGGTCGCCTAACTTTAACCAGTCTTTTTGTGGAAATGCTATGTGGTGGGCATTAAAGTTTCCGGTTGCGCCACCAAACTTAGCGGAGAAGGGTATAAAGCTTAATAGGTGAACCTGGTTTTCTATGCGCTCTACAAACACCATTATTTCTTTACCAAGGATTGTAGGAGATGCCGGCTGGCCATGAGTTCGGGCAAGCATAGAAACTGTTTTCCAGTCACCGGCAAACTGCTGTAGCATTTGCTTTAGGTTGAGTAGTGCAGGCAGGTATTCATGCTCTACACAATCTTTCCAGCTCAATGGTATGGACGTGTTGTTGATATCCTGAGAGGTGAGGCCAAAGTGTACCCATTCTTTAACATCTCCTGCTTTAACCTTATCTAGCTCCTCCTTTAAAAAATACTCAACTGCCTTTACATCATGGTTGGTAATGCTTTCAATGTCTTTAATGCGTTGGGCATCTTGAATACTAAAGTTTTCAGCTATTTTCTTAAGGGCGTTCCTGCTTTTTGAACTTAGGGTAAAAAACTTTTTATCAGCTAAAAAGAAAAAGTATTTTACCTCCACAATCACCCGGTATTTCATTAATGCATATTCCGAAAAATACTCCTCTAAAAAATTTATTTGCTTTCGATAGCGACCATCAACCGGTGATATTGCAGTAAGATTTGTTAGTTCCATGAAATAATTAAAAGGTTAAAAAATGCTGGATTTGTTTAATATAAAAACACCGGGCAATATTGTGTGTTTAACAAGGGTTACCTGTGATAGTTATTGAAAAACAATTTTCTTTGCACCTCAAAATTAGATGAATTGAGTAACACTATAAGAGTGGGAGCGGTGAGTTACCTAAATACAAAGCCATTATTACACGCCTTAAATAACGGGTTCGAAATAAAAAATATGCATTTGGTTGAGGATTATCCAGCCCGGATTGCGCAAATGTTATTGAACAACGAGATTGATGTTGGTCTTGTGCCGGTTGCCATCATACCCAAAATGCAAGAGCACTTTATTGTTACTGATTATTGCATAGGAGCCGAAGGTGCAGTGGGATCAGTGTGCCTGTTTAGCGAGGTTCCGCTGGAGAGAGTTGAAAAGGTGTTGCTGGATTATCAAAGCAGAACGTCGGTAGCACTGGCCAGAGTGCTCATAAAACATTATTGGAAGATCACCCCGGTTTTGGAAGATGCCAAAGAAGATTTTAGAGAATACATAAAAGGCACCACGGCTGCAGTTGTTATTGGTGACCGGGCATTTGAGCAACGCAGGCAATCTACTTACATGTATGATCTTGCTGCTGCGTGGAAGGCTTTTACTGGTTTACCATTTGTATTTGCAGCCTGGATCGCCAACAAGAAACTGCCCAAAGAATTTATTGAAGAATTTAACCAGGCTAATAAAATTGGTTTACTGTCAATTGATAAGGTAGTTGCTGAAAATCCTTATCCCTTGTACGATCTGGATTATTATTACCACCATAATATTAGCTACCACCTAACAGCAGATAAGCGCATAGGATTGGATAAATTCTTATCCTTTTTATAGTTTTTGTCGACTGATTAATTTACTTGCATAAAATGTTAAGTAGTGCTCCACATATCTGCCGCTTCTTCTTCAACATCGGCAATGGTTGCTTTTTTGTGAATGATTAACCGGCCAATAAGGAGGATACTGAAGGCAGTAATGGCGCAAATTGCCATAATCACTGTCATGGGAATGGCAGTGTGATTACTAAAAAAGCTAACAGCGGCAGATGTTAGGGCA
>JANPPB010000854.1:0-6648 GCA_031428295.1 Segetibacter sp.
GTGTAGTTTTTATCTTTTGTAGATGACACCACATCAACTTTTCCAAACAACTTAGCTTCCTTAATTGCTTTCAGCCCCCATGTGCCATTATCTATGTAAGCCGCAGTTTCGTCGGGGTTTAAAAGGTTCATAGGTACCTGCATAAACTGGGTACTTGCTCCACCATGCAGAAATAGCACCTCGTGATCATCGTCTAAATGCATCAAGTCTTTAACCAGCGAAATGGCTTCGTGTAATACTGCTTCAAACATTTCGGTTCTATGCCCAATTTCAAGAATGGATAAGCCGGAATTATTAAAATTGATGATGGCTTCACTTGCCTGTTGCATTACCTCTTTTGGTAATATGCTTGGTCCTGAGTTAAAATTGTGTATCATAATATTGGGCTGCAAATTAAGAATTAGCACCCAGAGATCGTTAACGCGAAAGGATTAACGTTTTACGAAAAAAGATATTATTCGTGAGCCCTGCCCTTGAGCTGCCCAATTTTCCAATCGGCATTAAGGCCTTCAAACTCTTTTATATCAGCTTCGCTGAAGGCTACCGTGGTTAGATTTTTAAGATCGGGCTGCCCTGCATTTACCCAGGCAGTATACCAAAAACCGGCCACCGACGATATGCTCAAACGCATTCTTCGCTCCACCATATTTTTTAATTTCTGGTTGTAGGCAATGGTAAAGGCTGATGAATACTGACGGGTAATTTTTCCATTTCTTTCTTCAAACCCATATTTCTTGTCAGGCGAAAATTGCCGGGTTAGTTCCGCTTCCATCAATAATACGGTGTCGCTTGCTGCCCCGCTTTCCAGTACACGGTCCCATACATAAGTTGAAATATTATTTACGTATTGTGCTTTGCCAATTAGAAAGTCAAATTCTTTTTCGGCCAGCAATTCGGGCACCCTGCTCTCCCAAAAACCATGAATACCTTTTTGATTGGTAAGTTGGCCATCGTGGTTTTCGCTGGCATGCAAGGGTACATGAGAGTCGGCTATGTAATGCCCCAGTTCGGCTGCGGTCTTTAAAATTTTAGCCGCATTTTTCTCCTTAAATGCATTGGTTAACCTGGCCTGCATAATTTGTATATGCCAGGGTACAATTCCATAAGCTATTACTGAATCTGCTCCAAATTTATTAACAGCATCTTCATATTTATGGGGCAGCGTAGGGTAAGGGTAGTTGCCATAATGATCAATGTCTATGAAGTGGCGGGGTGCCTCTTCAACCACAGCATACCTGCGTTTGTCGGGGTCTACAGAATGGTCGGTTAAAAACAGAATATTGGGTTTAAATAAGACCATCATTTCGGGCGGCAGCAGAAATACCGCGAAGTAATTAATGCGCTGATGACCATAAAAACCCCAGCAAAAACATTGGGTGCCTATCAATAAAATAATGCCGGTTAGCAGGGCCTTCTTCATAATTCAATTTTATTCATGCACATCAGATACGCCTCCGCTTACCGAAAATTTCATTGCATCAGCCGGAGTAATGTGATCTAAAATTTTTATTTTGTAAACCGGCACTATGTAAACAATTCCACTCAATGCATAAGAGTGAGGTACATATACAACCGCATGATCCTGCAATCCAAAACTGTGGCAATCGCGTTGTGTCATAAATCCCATGCGCCATACATCGGCGCCATCTACATTTACCAATACGGGTACATCAAATTTTTTCTTATTTCCTGCAAAGGCCTTTATAAAATCTTTTAGTGAAGTATATAAAAATTTAATTCCCGGTGTGCGTTCCAAAATATGATCGAGAAGGTCTACAATTCTTCCTACAATAAACGATGAAGAAATCCATCCCACGAGTATAACCAGGATGATCACCACCAAAAAGCCGAGGCCGGGTATTTTTTTCAATTCGCCGGTGGTGCCAGTTTTTAAAAAGTCGGGAAAAAGGAAGTTGATAAAATTGGGGAGTATGTTATCGATGAAAATAAACAAGGAGAGCACTGCCCAAACCGTAATGATTATAGGGGCAAGAATAATTAATCCCTGTAAAAAATATTGAAACATTTTGCGCCAGTTCCATCGTAGGTCCGGCCCTTCTTCTTCGGTCATTATAAGGTTGGTTAATGCAGCAAAATACGTCAAAAAAAAAATTATAGCCGCAGAGGCTTTTCCCTGATAAAACGTAAGTGAACAAGCTTTAAAAATCAGCTTATTTCAGTAAGAAATGTTATAAAATTTTAGCTGCTGTTATTAGCCTGAACCTACATACACAGGCAAAAAAGATGTAGATTTTTAAGTTGTCAATCCTATACTTCCAGACAAATTAAACCCTTAATATAGTGGGCCTTCCATCTCCCAATATTAAAGAATTATAAATTTTTAAGGAAACTTTAAATACGTTTAAAGTTTCCTTAGTTTTGCTGCCGATCAAAAAAATGTATGGAGCCAAAGGAGAGAATATTGCAGAAAGCTCACGAACTTTTTAATAAGTACGGTATTAGAAGCGTGACGATGGATGAAATTGCAACGCAGATTGGCATGAGCAAAAAAACCATTTACCAGTCCTTTGCCAATAAGGACGAGCTGGTAGATGCTATTATCCAGGATCATATTACAAAAAATAAAGTAAGGTGCGAGGGAGATTGTGGGATAGCTGATAATGCCATCCACCAGATTTTTTTGTCGATGGATATGGTGCAGGAAATGTTGGGCGAAGTAAACCCTACCATCTTTAACGATCTTCAAAAATTTCATGCAGCCACCTTTAGCAAGCTCAACCATTTTAAAGATTTGTACCTGTACCAGATGGTGTTCGACAATATTGCGTGGGGCATTAAAGACGGTTTGTACCGTTCGGATATTAACATAGATATGATTACCAGGTTGCGACTTTCTACTATGTTTCTTCCTTTTAACCAGGACATTTTTCCATTGAATAAATACAACCATGTACTGGTTCAGATTGAAACACTAGAGCATTTTTTGTATGGATTGGCTACCAGCAAAGCCCATAAATTGATAGTAAAGTATAAAATTGAAAGAACTAAAACGAACCAACATGAGACAATTTAGCATGGCAATGTGCCTGCTTTTTATGACCCTGGCGGGTGTACAACACAAAGCAACAGCACAAAAAAAATACGAATTGACTGTTAAGGAAGCAGTTGACCTGGCGTTTAAAAATGTAACTGATGTAAAAAATGCGGCGTTGGATGTTGACATACAGCGTGCTCAAAATAAAGAAATTACCGGCCGGGCTTTACCGCAGCTTTCGGGAAACGCTTCGATAAGCAGGTACCTGGAGTTGCCGCAAATATTGTTTCCGGACGGTTCGGGGGCTGGTATCTACAACGTTTTAATTAACGAGGGCCTGTTACCGCAAAGCACCAAGGTGCCTACGCCTGCTTTGCGGCCGGTTAGTTTTTTTCAACCCTGGAATGCCTCGGCCAGTGCCAATTTATCGCAATTGCTTTTTCAGCCCGATGTATTTGTGGGATTGCTGGCACGCAAAACCGCAATTAATTATTCGCAGGCAAATCTTGAGGTGGTAAAAGAAAAAATTAAGGACTCTGCTTACAGACGGTACTATGCTATTTTGATTGCCCAAAAGCAATCGCAGTTTTTGCAGGGGGGTATTGAACGACTCCGGAAATTATACCATGATGATTCTATTATGTATGTAAACGGTTTTGCAGAAAGGCTTGACCTGGATAAAGTGCAGGTGCAATTGACCAACCTGCAGACTTCTCAAATAGTGCTGCATAACTCGATCAACCTGGCTTATGCTGCTTTAAAATATTCTATTGGTGTTAGCCAGTCCGATACCGTTGAACTGAAAGAGACCCTGAGCAATGAAGAACTTAAAGAGAATATTTTGGATGAAAGTTTTACTTACGAAGACCGCAAAGAATTTAAACTGCTGGATTATGCCAGGCAGTTGCAAATGTTGGATGTAAGAAGATATAAGTTGGGATACCTGCCTACCCTATCAACAGCATTAAGCTATACAGCACAAGGGCAGGGGCAAAAATTTATTACTGATAATAACACTTTTTGGCTGCGCAACTCACTGGTTAGTCTAAACCTGAGTGTACCATTGTTCGATGGTTTTCAACGCAGGTACAAAGTGCAACAGGCCCAACTAAACCTGCAAAAGGTAAATAACACTGTAGACAACTTAAAGCAGGTAATCGATCTTCAAAAAACTATAACAAAGGAAAGCCTTACCAATGCTTTACTAAACCTGGATGCCCAGGAAAGAAACGTAAAGCTTGCTGAGACTGTTTATAATACCACCAAAAAGAAATTTGAATCGGGCCTGGGATCAAGCTTTGAAGTTTTGCAGGCAGATAACGACTGGCAGACTGCTCAATCAAATTATTTCAACGGACTTTATAATGCAGTAGTTGCCCGTATCGGTTTCCTGTCTGCATTAGGAAAACTACAATAAACTCAACCTAAAAAAATAAATCACTTTTTATATGCAATCGTTTATCAAATTATTTTTTGCAAGTGCTTTAGTTTTTGCTATGGCGGCATGCGGAAGCAGCAAAAAAGAAGGCTCAGCCGGGTTAACCGAAAAGAAAGAACTACTGGTAAAACTTAAAAAAGACTATGTACAGTCGGGTTTGGATATTAAGCAACTGGAAACAGATATAGCAAAGCTGGATACCAGCGCTGCTAAAGCTGATATGGCTAAACTGGTAGTAATAGATACCATACGTAGCCAAAGATTTACGCATTACATTGACCTTCAGGGCAAGGTAGATGCTGAAAATGTATCGTACATAACGCCAAGAGGAATGGGTGGCCAGGTAAGGGCCTTGTATGTAAAAGTGGGTGATAATGTACGCAAGGGCCAGGTGCTTTTAAGACTGGATGATGCCATTGTAAGACAGAATGTTGTTGCAGCACGACAAGGTATGGCAGCTACCCGTACACAGCTTGATTTAGCAAAAAACCTTTACCAGCGACAGAAAAACTTATGGGATCAGAACATTGGAACTGAAGTGCAGGTATTGCAGGCTAAAACCAACGTAGAAGCTTTGGAAAATAACTTGAAGACTCAATTTGAAAATGTTAAGGCTGCCCAGGAACAACTGGCGACTGCTACCGTAATAAGCAATGTAAATGGTGTGGCTGAGGAAGTAAATATTCATGTAGGAGAAACCTTTACAGGCGCACCTACCCAGGGTATTAAAATTGTAAACAACAGCGTTCTTAAAGTGGTAACCACCATCCCCGAAAACTATTTGGGCAGGGTTACAAAAGGCACCCCGGTAATTATATCAATACCTGATCTTAATAAATCTTTTCCTTCTACTATTTACCTGATAAGTCAAACCATAAATGCCTCGTCCAGTGGGTTTATAGCACAGGCAAAGTTGCCTTCAAGTAAAGATGTAAAACCTAACCTTACGGCTATAGTTCGTATACAGGATTATATAAAAGAGAACGCTCTAACCATACCGGTAAATACGCTGCAAACCGATGAGACCGGTAAGTTTGTTTACGTGGCCGTAAAAGAAAAGAACGGTTTGGTAGCCCGTAAAAAAAATATACAGGTGGGTGAATTTTATAACAACCAATTAGAGGTTAAAGCGGGGCTTGAAGCAGGAGATTTAGTGGTTACAGAAGGATATCAAAACCTGTACGACGGCCAGTTATTGAATGTTGCTGCTAAGTAACATATTGCGGTTGTGCGAACGGTTGTAGATGGATTAAATGACATAGAGATGATCGCAACAAAACCAAAACAGAACGCAGCCTAAACGCCGAACCTTAAACTTTAATAAGCGGCTTAAAACTACTCAAATGAGTGTACTAGACAATATCAAAACAAAGTTCAAAGAGTTTGGGCCTACATCGTGGTCCATAAAAAATAAAACATCCATATACCTGCTCATCATAATTGTATCGCTTGCAGGTGTTTATCAATTTGCCACCTTACCCAAGGAGCAGTTTCCTGATGTAGTTATTCCAACTATTTATATCCAGTCGGTGTATGTAGGTAACTCGCCAAGAGATATTGAAAACCTGGTTACCCAGCCCATTGAAAAGCAGGTAAAAGGTATAACGGGAGCCAAAATAAATAAGATCACCAGTACCTCATTGCAGGATTTTTCGGCCGTAATGGTTGAGTTTAGTACCGACGTTCCGGTTGACCTGGCGTTGCAAAAAACCAAAGATGCTGTTGATAAAGCAAAGAAGGATTTGCCCAACGATCTTACGCAGGACCCGAATGTGCAGGAAGTAAGTTTTTCTGAGCAACCTATTATGTTTGTAAACGTTAGCGGCAATTACGATAAGCTAAAGCTGAAATCTTTTGCCGATGAATTGCAGGGCAGGCTCGAAGAATTATCGCAGATAACACGGGTTGACATTGTAGGTGCCCCTGAAAAAGAATTTCAGATAAACGTTGACAACTTTAAAATGCAAAGCTCCAACATCACTTTTGATGATATAGCCAATGCAGTACAACGGGAGAATGCTGATATATCCGGCGGCCTTCTTGAAGTAGGTAACATGAAACGCACCCTGCAGGTAAAAGGGCAATTTAAAAATGTGTTCGACATTCAGCAATTGGTTATTCGCAATACTTCCGGCGCTCCTATTTACCTTAAAGATGTTGCAGAAATAAAAGACACTGTTAAGCAAAACGAGAGCTATGCCCGTTTAAATGGTAA
>JANPPB010000855.1:0-2045 GCA_031428295.1 Segetibacter sp.
GAGCTTTTTGAATTTGATCCTAATACTTTGTCGGTAGATGGGTGGAAGCGATTGGGGTTAAGGGACAAAACCATTCAAACCATTCAAAATTTTATTACTAAGGGATATAAGTTCAGGCAGCCAGACGATCTTTCAAAAATTTATGGGCTTAAACAAGAGCAGGCAGCACGATTGATTCCATATGTACGCATTGCTACTTCTATAAAAGAGACAATTACTGATGAACCAAAGCCAACCTTCGTTAATACTTATGTGTCCAAAAAATCATCCATTACCATTATTGATATTAATGAGGCGGATTCGAATGCCCTGGTATCACTGCCCGGCATCGGCAATAAACTGGCATCCAGGATCATCAACTTTAGAAACAGGTTAGGTGGGTTTGTTTCAGTTGAACAATTAGCCGAAACTTATGGTTTACCCGATAGTACTTTCCAGCTTATAAAAAAACAATTACAATGTGAGCATCCCGCTATTACCACAATCAGCATAAACACTTCTGATGCAAAACAATTGAAAGCCCATCCTTACATGACATGGAATATTGCCAATGCAATTGTTAGATATCGAGAACAGCATGGCAATTATACAAATTTGGCCGATTTACAAAAAATAGAAATTATCTCGCCGGAATATTACCTTAAGATCAGCCCATACCTTTCTTTGTAGCAGGGGGCTGGAATATAAAAACTTACTATTACGTCAATCAGTCTTAAGCAAACCTTCAGCCAGGCTTTGCCATTGCACCTTTGAGAGTAAACCAATCGCTCCAATGGCAACGGGCATGTTTCGTATGGTATCAACAACTGAATCAGTATCGGTATTAGGTTTTATATTTCTATCTGCGATGGTAGTGTAAACAGTATGCTCATTTCTTGTTACCATAAATGTACTCGTGCCTTCCTGATCGTAAAAATGGGCAATATTGTTTGATGTACCCTTTGGATTGATGGTTGGCCTAACTCTGAAAGCAATGCTTTGTATCTCATCTGTTTCAACTTCTTTCAACTCCTCAACCGCTACCCAATCATACCCTTCTCCAGTGCTGCTTCCCGGGCCCGGAATGTCAATACGCAACAGGTTGCCTTGCTCAACGGATTTACCAGTAGCATTTCCATTACTATCCATAACGCAAAAGTTGGCACTGAGTATTCCTAACAATTCTTTCCATTTGTCAACATGCAGTAATCGCTTTTTGCTTTGGTCATATACCTGCCTGGCCTCGTTGATGTTATCGCAGGTTATGTTGGCTTCTGCAATAATCTCTTTGCCTGTGTACTGGGCAGGTAAAATACCTGTATAGTCTTCTGTTTTCATTTATTTGGTTTTAAATTAAAAGAGCGTATAAAATTTTACCTGATACCACACTTGTGCCAACCTTTCGATTGTTACTTTAACATCAGCATATTTCTTGTTCATATCTTTTATTTTTTAGAAAGAAAAATCTGTAAATGACATGATATGTTTGGGTTCTTTCAACCTTTATAACAAAGAGGCATACAACGCGTAAATATTAATGATGAAGTTGGCTTTTGAATTTGCACAAACTGAATTAAGTAATTTAGCGGTCAACTTATTATTATGGATTTTGAAATTGATGATATAACCCAACAGGTAGCACAAACCGCACGTGATTTTGCCCACAAGTACATACTGCCTCATGTAATGGAATGGGATGAGCCACAGCATTTTCCCGTGGATGTATTTAAAGAACTGGGCAAACTGGGGCTGATGGGTATATTGGTGCCTGAGGAATATGGTGGCTCCGGTTTATCGTATTTTGAATACAATGTAGCCATCCAGGAAATTTCCAAAGTATGTGGATCAATCGGGTTGAGTGTAGCTGCACATAACTCTTTATGCACCGGGCACATTATGTTATTTGGTAACGAGGAACAAAAAATAAAGTATCTGCCCAGGTTGTCGTCTGCCGAAATGATTGGGGCATGGGGTTTAACTGAACCAAACACCGGTAGCGATGCAGGTAATATGAAAACCATTGCGGTACAGGAAGGGGATGAGTGGGTATTGAACGGAACTAAAAG
>JANPPB010000856.1:0-2010 GCA_031428295.1 Segetibacter sp.
AAAAATTTACACAAGAAGATTTTGACCAGCTTATCAACTGGATACATAACGAAGAATTATTAACCAACTGGGCAGGCTCGCTTTTCAATTTTCCGCTTACGCACCAAAGTCTTGAATGGTATATTAAAGAGACCAATGACCTGGCCGGTTCCGATGCATTTGTGTACAAAGCAGTGGATGCTGAAACTTCACAAGTTGTCGGTCATATTTCGCTGGGCGGTATTAGTCGTAAGAACCGGTCGGGGCGTATAAGCAGGGTGTATATTGATGATCAACTTCGTGGAAAAGGATACTGCAAGCAAATGATTACTGCCATACTGCGTTTTGGATTTAACGAATTACAACTGCACCGCATTAGCCTTGGTGTATACGACTTTAATACCAGTGCCGTTAAATGTTATAAGGCCTCCGGCTTTGCATTAGAAGGTGTTACCAGGGATGTGCTATGGATGAATGAAACCTTTTGGAGCCTTATGGAAATGAGCATACTGGAAGATGAATGGAGGGCTATGAATGCATAAGAGAAGTTGATAGATGTTAGATGACGGATGACAGAGAGAAACCTTTTGCCGCTGTTGTGTGTTCTTCACCAACAGCAATTTGCCCATTCAGAGTTGCAGGGGAGGAATACCTCGCAAAGGCAGGAGGTTAGGACTTCTACCTAAACAACGACATGTTATTTTCCCATTTGTTAGCCTCATCCAAAAGTATCCGGTAAGTTCTGATTTCTGTATCTTTTGATTTTATTCGGTTTTCCAAATAATACTTGTGCTCCCATTTTACATACTTTGCAACCACATCTGATGGAACAAAAAATGTTTGAGGATGTTGCAGGTTTTCTTTCGGTATAAAAACAAAACAATATATTAAATTCGGGTCGGCAATAACCTCATGTTTACTTTTCATCATCCAAGCATAACTTCTACCAAAAAGGATTTCGTTCTTTTTTTGTCTTGAGGTCTTAACTTCTATTTTGAACTGTTTTTCATTTTCCGGATTGTATAATAATATGTCTACTCCCTTTGTGTTCCCCAAGGTTAATGCTGGTACATAGCCTTGACGAAATAATACATGCATTGCGTAAAACTCTCCCGCTAGATTAGTGTTGTTTGATGCCATCAATTAGTGTTTTAAATGAAAAAAATTTACTTCTTTTCGACGAACTTATTTTTTCATCATTTATTCTATTGTTACCTTATTCGAAGGCATCCAAAAATCCAGTTTTGAAAACCACCGATTTAAAGCCTTACGCCCTGTTTATTATATAAGCCAATTGCTATAAGCATAGCACATGCAGGTGAATAAGTTCTATTTGTAATAAACTGCTGAATATTAATTGTATTTATATTATCTAACGCCCTATATGCATTATATAAACCCTCTAAACTGAATGTACAATAGGTATCTCTATTTACACGAAGTAATTTTATTCGATCACCGTTTAATGAAATATCTGCATATGATACCCTTCCTGTTAAACTGGGGAAGTTTCTAAGATTTTCAATTCTTCTTTTAAAGTCGTTAAAGTTTATCATAACATTTTTTTGGTTATAACTGGTTTGCTTATTATATGGCATATTTTACCAACACCTTCCCTACGCCACCAGCTCTCCATATAAATATTTTTGAAATTCAATAAACCTTTGTTTAATATTCTCAACTCCCCCCAGCGCATCGGCGGCATCGCTTAGGGCGTTGTACTTTAGTTGTAGTAGCTGTGGCAGCTTCTCCTGGTCTAATTCTTCAACGCCTGTTTCTATATATTTGGATTGCACAAATTCTATAAATTCTCTTTCTTCTTTGTTGAGCAGGGCTACTATGTTTGATTTTGCAGTAGCTACTCTTTGCTCTCTGCTGATTGGATTGATGGCAAAAGAGACGTATTCAAGCACGTCAAACAAGTCGCTTTTCTCTGCATTAATCAATTGCTGAAGGTTAGAAAGTTCATCTTTTCCGAAACCAGCATCAGCTAGCTTTTCTAACAAGCTTTTCCTGGTGATTGGGTTTGAC
>JANPPB010000857.1:0-2326 GCA_031428295.1 Segetibacter sp.
GGCTCCGTAGGTGCCACCTATAATTTGAGTAATTAGGAAGCACCTACGGAGCTTAAATAATGGTTTTGTATAATTTTCTATAAACAGGGTGCTCTTACAGAGCAAAAGTCAAAAGAAAAAAAAATGTGTCCACACGATAGGCTTTTAGCGGGGCCTTTTACCTGAACGTTCAGCACCATATCTTTTAAACACAGCACCTTCAGGTGGTTTGCATACTTCGTCTGTCCCGCAACTTGCGGGATGCGGTCTCGGCTTAGCCGAGACCATCTTTTATACAACATTGAAAAGAACTATATCCTATGTATCTTTTCATTCGTGACACACCCAACAAAGGCAGAACTTCTTGCTACTTGCTTTAAGAAACATTCCACATACATTGTACTATAAAGTATATTTAAGTACAACCAATTAACATGAAGACGTTCACTATTTTCTTTCTCACTATTACCTGTTTTTATAGCCAGGCGCAAACATTTAGTGTTTCCATTACCAACCCACTTCACACCACTGCATTGGATGGTCGCTTACTTTTATTGCTTTCGAAGAATGATAGTAAAGAACCACGCTTTCAAATAAGTGATGCTGCCAATACGCAAATGGTATTTGGAGTTGATGTTGACAACTGGCAACCTAAAACCACCCAGTTGGTAAGCGTAAACGCCTTTGGTTACCCGATTGAAAAGATAAAGTATGTGCCTGCAGGTGATTATTACGTGCAAGTGCTGTTGCACAAGTACGAAACGTTTAACCTGCAAACGGGTAACACGGTTAAATTACCCATGGATCGTGGTGAAGGCCAGCATTGGAATATTGCACCCGGCAACATCTATTCAAAGCCGGTAAAAATACATTTCGACCCGGCATCGGCTAACGAAATTCAACTGGAATTAAGCCAGGTTATCCCTCCCATAAAACAGCCCGAAGATTCAAAATATATAAAGCATATAAAAATTGAAAGCAAGCTGCTGAGCAAATTTTGGGGCAGGCCAATAACTATAGGCGCCCACATTTTATTACCCGAAGGTTATGAGGAACATCCAAAAGTGAAATATCCTCTTGCTATTTTTCATGGACATTTTCCTGACGACATCAGTGGCTTTAGAACCACGCCACCAGATGAAAATATAAAGCCCGATACCAGCGATCGCTTTCATATAACCGGCTACAATAAAATTGTTGAACAAGAGGCTTATGATTTTTACAAACTATGGACCGGCAAAAATTTTCCAAGGGTATTGGTGGTCGAAATACAACACCCTACACCCTATTACGACGATTCGTACGCAGTAAATTCTGAAAGCCAGGGCCCGTGGGGCGATGCAATAACGTATGAATTAATCCCTGAGATAGAAAAGCAGTTCAGGGGTATTGGTAAGGGTTGGGCCAGGTTTATGTATGGTGGTTCAACGGGTGGATGGGAGGCATTGGCTGCCCAGGTATTTTATCCTGACGAGTACAATGGTTGTTATGCAGCTTGCCCCGACCCTATAGATTTTCATCACTATACAACGGTTGATATCTACAACGATATGAATGCCTATTATGTAGAAAGTGATTTTAAGATAACACCAAGGCCGGGCCATCGCGATTACCTGGGGCATGTGAGCGCTATGGTAAAAGATATGAATCAACGGGAGCTGGCATTGGGCAGCCGCAGCCGCAGTGGCGACCAGTTTGATATTTGGGAAGCCGTTTTTTCGCCCATGGGTAAAGATGGTTATCCTAAAAGAATTTATGATAAAAGCACCGGCGCCATTGATACCTCTGTTGCTGCCTATTGGCGTGAGCATTATGATTTAACCCACATCATTAAAAGGGACTGGCCAAAAATTGGTCAAAAGCTGCAAGGCAAAATACATGTGTATGTTGGCGATATGGACAATTACTATTTAAACAATGCAGTCTATAGTGCTGAAGATATGATGAAGAAATTGCAAAATCCCAATTGCAATTGCGAGGTAGATTATGGCGACCGCGCCGAACATTGTTGGAATGGAGATCATACCCAGCCCAACTACATCAGTCGTTTGCGTTACAACCGCATGTTCATTCCCAAATGGGCAGAGGAGGTTAAAAAAAGAGCACCCAAAGGTGCGGATTTAACCTCGTGGAGGTACTAGGGGAAAGGAAAAAGTAAAAAGTAAAAATGACTAATGATTAATAACTATTGGCTCACGGCTTTCGGCATCGACAAGGTTTCACTATTGACTAATGACTACTGACTTACTACTGCTCTTCTCTTTCATTACATCACGTCCTCCCTCTCTATCGGAGAGGGACCGAGGGTGAGGCCGTACTTTGATGTCGTTGACAAAGGCAGTCTGCC
>JANPPB010000858.1:0-10391 GCA_031428295.1 Segetibacter sp.
TTGTTGCCCGACCTGGATTCGAACCAAGACAAACAGTACCAAAAACTGTCGTACTACCATTATACTATCAGGCAATCCGTTTAATGGAGTGCAAAAATAAGGACTGAGGTTATTGGCTCCAACATTATTTTATTTTTCTCAAAAAAAATATTTCACCCTTCTTTTTAGTACTCATTTTAACCTTAGCTGCCTTTTTTATCTTCTTTTTCCTTCAAACTTTTCACCAGTTCTAATGAGCTGGCTACGTTATCGCACATTATAGTTATCAGCGATCCCGGCTTTGCATGATCATAGGCAAATTGTATTGCCTCACTTTCTTTTAAAACCGTAGTAATGGGAATGTCCTTTGTTCGTGCCTCGTTTATACCTGCTAAAATTAGCTCCTGCATATTTAGTGAAGTCCGGCCCCGCAGGTCAGTATCCTCTCTAATGATGATCTCGTCGAAATAGCGTGCTGCTATACGACCCAGTTCCTTTATGTCTTCATCCCGGCGATCGCCGGTACCCGAAATAATACCCACTTTAGGGCTACCATCCAGCTTTGAAACAAAGTCGCACAAAAGTTGTAACCCGGCAGGATTGTGAGCAAAATCAACCAGCATGTTAAACTCTTTAAAGCTAAACAGGTTTAATCGCCCCGGGGTTAAAACAGGGGAGGGGATGAAAGTTTGCAGCGCCACCTTAATGTCTTCGATCTTAATATTTTTAAACAGGTAAGTGGCCAGTATTGCGGGCAGTGTGTTCATAATGTTGTGTATGGCCTTGCCGCCAAAAGTTAGCGGAATGTCGCTTACTTTATCTACCCGAATCTTCCACGTGCCTTTTAAAATAGTCACATAATCATTTTCATACACAGCGGCTATGCCACCCTTTTTACAATGCTCTATAATACGCGGATTGTGCTCATCCATACTAAACAAGGCAATGTTACAATCCAGTCCCTTTCGCATGTTGTACACAAGGTCATCATCAGCATTTAATATGGCAAAGCCATGCGGAAATACCGTTTCGGGTAATACTGATTTTACTTTGGCCATTTGTTCAATATTCTCTATGCCACCCAGCCCAATATGATCGGCGCTAACGTTGGTTACAATGGCAATATCGCAATGTTGAAATGCCAGGCCACTTTTTAAAATTCCGCCGCGGGCACACTCTAAAACTGCAAAATCAACTGTAGGATCTTTTAAAACAAAGCTGCTGCTAACCGGCCCCGTGCAGTCGCCCTTCATCATTAAAGTATTTTGTATGTACACCCCGTCGCTGGTAGTAAATCCAACTTTATACCCGGCCGACTTACAAATGTGAGCCGTTAAACGGGTGGTAGTAGTTTTGCCATTGGTACCGGTAACGGCAATGATTGGTATACGGCCATTGCTACGGTTAGGAAACAACATTTCAACAACGGGTTCCGCTACGTTGCGGGCTAATCCTTCGGCAGGTTCAATATGCATTCTAAAACCAGGAGCAGCATTTACCTCAAGCACCGCACCACCATTTTCTTTAATAGGCACCTTTAAATCAGGCGCCATAATGTCGATGCCACAAATGTCGAGACCAATAATTTTTGCGATACGCTCTGCCATAAAAATGTTGGCCGGATGAACTTCGTCCGTAACATCAGTACTGGTGCCGCCGGTACTTAGGTTTGCTGTTGGCTTTAATAATATTCTCTCATCTTTTGCAGGTATCGTTTCAAGTGTTATACCCGCATCGTCCAGCATTTTTTGCGTAAAGGCATCCATCTTTATTGTTGTAAGCACCTTTTCGTGGCCAAAGCCGCGGCGTGGATCTTTATTGGTTTCATTCATCAACCATTCAATATTGTTAACTCCATTGCCCACCACACTTGCAGGGGTACGCAATGCGGCACAAACAAATTTGTAATTAATAACCAGCACCCTAAAATCGAACCCGGTTATAAACTTTTCGCAAATAACGCTGCGATTATACACCTGTGCTGCTGCCAAAGCTTTTACGGCTGCTTCCCAATTATTAATATCGGTAGTGGCACCCTTTCCATGGTTGCCATCAATGGGTTTTAAAACTATCGGGTAACCAATGTAATCAATAGCGCTTTTCAGGTCTTCTTCTGTGCGTACAATCGTTCCTTTTGGCACCGCAATCTCAGCGGCATCCAGCAGGTTTTTGGTCTCTTCTTTATCGCCTGCAATGTCTACACCTATGGTTGATGTTGTGCTTGCTATAGTGGCCCTAATACGTTTTTGATGTACACCATATCCCAATTGCACCAGGCTATGTTTATTTAAGCGAATGAAAGGGATGCCTCTCTTTGCAGCTTCTTCAACAATTGACCCTGTGCTGGGTCCAAGGCGGGTATCTTCCCTTATTTCTCTCATAGCCTGTAAATCGGGCTGTAGGTCGTACGCAGTACCATCGGTTAATGCCTGTGCAATTTTTACTGCTGCCCTTGCAGCGAAAACACCGGCATCTTCTTCCATGTAACTAAATACTACGTAATACTCGCCGGCATTTCCTGTCCCTCTTGTTCGACCAAAGCCCGTATCCATACCTGCCAGGGTTTGAATTTCGAGGGCAATATGTTCTATTACATGCCCCATCCAGGTGCCTTCTTCTACCCGGTGAAAAAATCCACCCGCCTTGTCCTCGCTACACCTGTGTGCATACATGCTGGGCAACAGGGCAGACAGTCTTTCTAAAAATCCCGGAATCAAATTAGTAGGTTTTTGTTCCATCTCTTCCAAATCAAGCTTTAATTGTATCAGCTTGTTTCTGCGTATGCTCCAGTAATTTGGGCCTCTGAGTACTTTTATTTCTTTAATCTTCATAGCGGGTTGGTTGAAATTTTACTTCGAAATGTTTGCGATTGATTGTAAGCATGTGGCTGGCAGGTGTTTCATTTAACAGTAGTTACAAAATAAAACTGCATCCTTATTTTTATAGGTATATAGCAGCATAAAGCTTGTTTTCGGAAGGTAAAGTAATTTTAGATTGAGTTGACTTTTTGCGTTCTATACCCCAGACTACCGTGTGTACATATCTTTTTCCTTGGGCTTATGCTTTTTAAGGGCACCCTGTTTATAGAAAATTATATTAAACGATTATACAGGCTCCGAAAGGTGCTTCCTTTTTACCCAAATATTGAGGGCACCTACGGAGCCAGGAGCTTCAAATTTTTATTTTTCTTCAAACAGGATGCTCCTCTGGAGCAAAAAACCATTCTTATTTATTGAAATATTTTACAATTTTCATCTCCCATATTTGTGTACACACGGTAGTGCCCCAGGTTAAAAGCATCAAAAATTAAGGCGGTTTTAATAGGCTCGAAGGGCTTTAAATTTAAATAGCCACGGGTGCAACCCATGAGTAGAAATGCAAATCCTGATACCACAACCCTGAACAGGGTTGAATAAAAGATTACAAAAGGGTGAATTTTTCCAATACATGCACCATACTTAAGCCTGAAAGGCTTACCGGGAAAAAGATGGTAATTTTTAGCCACCGGCTCCACCAATGGTTATGTATATTCAAGCCCTTTTGGGCATAATACAGTTTAATGCGTTTGCCCTGTTCCATACGCAACAGCATAACTTTAAATCGATAAAATTTTACCGGCAGGTACAGGTGAAAAGAGCAAGTCATTTCAACAGGTTGTTGCAACTAAATAAAGTGTCTACTCATTTTCATTTATTTTTATCATTGATTACTGCCATACGAAGTTTACATAGTGCTTTCTTAATTATTTTTGAATTGTTTCACCCGGCAGAAAGCTGCAAAATATAGTTACGGTTATTTAAAATGCAGTGGTGTCCAAAATTAAAAGATGAGTATACCTAAAGGAAAATTAATTGCCATTGGCGGCGCGGAAGATAAAGGAACTGATGCCGGAAAATCTCCTTATTACAGCAATAACCTGAATTTTTTTGAACTGGGTATTTTACGCCGTATTGTGGAGGAAGCAGGTGGCATAACCGCACGTATAGAGGTAATTACTACGGCCTCTATGATTCCCTACGAAGTAGGCAACAATTATTTTGAAGCCTTTGGCCGTATAGGTTGTACTAACATTGGCGTGATGCACATACGCAATCGCGAAGATGCCAACCAGCAGGAGTACCTGGACCGCATAAAAATTTGTGATGGCGTGATGTTTAGCGGTGGCAATCAGTTACGCTTGTCGGCCACTTTTGGGGGTACTAAGATTTTCAAGCTGATTTACAATAGGTTTATGAACGAAAATTTTGTGGTTGCAGGCACATCGGCCGGAGCAATGGCCATGAGTAATACTATGATTTATGAAGGCGATGCCAGTAGGGCTCATTTAAAAGGTGAGGTAAAAATTACAACCGGTCTTGGGTTTATGGACAATGTGATCTTTGATTCGCATTTTGAAAAACGGGGTCGCTTTGGCCGTTTATCCCAGGCCGTTGGCGCCAATCCTTCTGCTATTGGTATTGGGTTGGGAGAGGATACCGGCATGTTGATAACAGAGGGTAACCGGATGGAGGCCATTGGCAGCGGGCTGGTGATTATTATTGATGGACACGATATTTTGCACTCGAACATAGCAGACATTCCCGAAGGTAACCCCATGAGTATTCAACATTTGATTGTTCACCTGTGTGCTAAGGGTAATGGCTACTTTGTTAACGAACGGCAATTTGTAGAGCGCATGGCCAAAGAGACCACTCCGGTTATGGAGAGTTGGGAGTGAGGGAGATGATAGATGATAGTTGACAGATGATAGATGATAGAAGAGAGAGGATAGAAGAGAGATGATAGGAGAAAAAGAAGATAGGAGATAGAAGAAAAAGAAAATATGAGAAAGATGGGGCTGTAAGTTTTGAGGGGAGATGGAAGGTTTTTTTACTTTTGATTTTTTACTTTGCTGAAGCATTTTTTACTTTTGAATTTTTAATTTGTCATTAACCAAATACGATGCTGTAGTAGTTGGATCGGGGCCTAATGGCCTGGCGGCTGCCATTACTATGCAGCAGGCGGGGCTTTCGGTGTTAATTGTTGAGGCCAAAGCAACAATAGGCGGGGGAACACGTTCAGCAGAACTTACGCTACCCGGTTTTGTTCACGATGTATGTTCGGCTATTCATCCGCTGGCTGCTGCCTCGCCATTTTTAAAAACGCTTCCGCTTCAAAAATTTGGTCTTGAATATATTTACCCACCCTTATCTGCGGCACATCCTTTTGATGATGGCAGTGCGGCGGTATTAGCCAATTCGGTAGAGGAGACTGCAGATTTTTTGGGCGCTGATAAACAGGCCTATATAGATTTGATGTCGCCAATTGTAAAAGCCTGGCCCAAATTGTTGCCCGAGTTGTTGGCGCCGCTCCATTTTCCTTTACATCCTTTATCGGTGGCTGCTTTTGGTAGAAAAGCCATTTTGCCTGCTGCTACTTTAATAAAAAAATTTTCTGCACCCAAAGCAAAGGGTTTTTTTGCCGGTATGGCCGCTCATGCCATTCAACCATTAACTAACGCAGCCACCTCAGCTTTTGGATTGGTATTACTGGCAACAGGTCATGCAGGTGGATGGCCGGTTGCAAGAGGTGGTTCGCAAGCCATTGCAAATGCACTGGCTGCCTATTTTACGTCGCTTGGCGGAACAATTATAACCGACCGACCCGTTACAACCCTGGATGATCTGCCACCCGCAAAAGCCCTTATTTTTGACGTTACACCCAGGCAGTTAATGGAGATAGCGGGGGATAAATTTTCAAGTTTGTATAAATGGCAATTAAAGCGGTTTCAATATGGTATGGGGGTGTTTAAAATTGATTGGGCCCTCAGCGACCCCATTCCATTTACAAACCCTGATAGCCGCCGGGCGGGTACAATACACCTTGGAGGTACCTATGAGGAAATTGCAAGGGGTGAACAACAATCGTCTGATGGTAATATAGTTGACCAGCCTTATGTTTTGTTGGCACAACAAAGCATTTTCGATCATTTAAGGGCGCCAACAGGTAAGCATACTGCATGGGCGTATTGCCATGTACCACATGGGTCTGCAACTGATATGACCAATGCAATTGAGCAACAGGTAGAACGATATGCACCCGGCTTTAAGGAAACAATATTAGCCAGGCATACTATGAATACCTTTCAAATGGAAACCTACAATCCCAATTATGTTGGGGGCGATATAAATGGTGGCATCATCAACCTTGCTCAACTTTTTACAAGACCTGTTATCAGTTTCTCACCTTACAATACTTCAGCAAACGGAATTTATATTGGTTCTTCCTCTACACCTCCCGGTGGTGGAGTGCATGGTATGTGCGGGTATTATGCCGCCAAACGTGCTTTAAAAGATGTGTTTGGGCTTCAGGTAAAGTGAGTTTATCGCTTTGAAATAATGATGGCCGCTTCTATTTCATAAAATATTTGACCTAACAATTAAACGTAAAATAAACTGGCCGTCATAGGGAAAAAGCGCTCAAACCCACTACAGTCAATGGTTCAGGATTAATTTGTAAATGTTAGCAATCATTTAAAATCCTGAAAGATGACCTAATGCGTAAAAATTACATGTTACATTTGTTTTAGAAAGATTGAAACAAGGGATTGAGTTGAGAAGAAGTTTTAGTGTTTCATTTTTCCACTAAGCTGTATTAGTCAGCACAAAAACAATTTTTGAAGATTTTCATATGGCAAGCAATCGTTAAAGGTCGCTCCGTTTCTACGGAGGGACCATTTTTTTTGGATGAAATTTCAGTATTTGGAAGTTTGATGAAAATAGCAAGAAGCAAGAAGCATGAAAGTGACAGTAATGACGAAAGCGTCAATAAAGAATAAGAAAGTAGCAGGAGGAAAGTATGAGGGTTGTGTAAAAATGCTTCTGTTAATTTAGTGCAACAGCACGTTTCGTAATCTTAAGCTATAACCTGCTGAACCGGGAGGATAATATTGAACACGGCCCCTTCTTCTGAACTACCATTGGCATTCATAAAACCACGATGATTGAGGATAATTTTTTTACACATCGCTAAGTATGGGCCGATAGCCATCATTGTAAAATTGAATATATTCTTTACCCCCAGGCTATGTACATGCCAAAAGGGTTACTGAGCATCAGGCGAACTGTATTACGAAAAACCGTGGGCCAATCCTCCGGATCACCCAATGTAGTACCCGACCAGTCGAACTGCCTTATTCGTTCACCCATTTCTCCACCACCTTGTAAAAAACGAAGGTCGTTGGCAGTGTTAGTTTGTGCTGCCATCGACGTTTTTCATTAACAGGTATATTAAAATGTTTACCAGTTCTTTAAACCCGGAGGGTTTGGTTATAAAATCGGTAGCGCCCAACTCTTTCATATCCTGGATAGTTGAAGGCCGGGATGAGGTTGAAAAAATAATAACCGGAATATTTTGTAAAGCGGGGTCGTTTTTTAATTCAGTCAATACCTGTTGACCACCCATAACGGGCATATTCAAATCAAGAAAGATAACCTCGGGAGTTATGGTATGTAACCGTAATTGTTTTAACGCCTCAATACCACTGTCGAAAGCCTTGCAATCTACTGTAGGGGATACCTCTTTTACTGCTGCCAGAAATATTTCCTGGTCATCCTCATCATCATCTATAATCAGTATATTTTGATATTTCATATTTGTTTGATCGTGAAAAGAGCGCAGACAAATGTATTAGATTTAAAAGGCATAGCATGATGTTTAAGTATAAAAAAATAATTATGTAAATCTTGCATAAGAGTTGATTGTAAACAATACAAAAAATTTAGGAATTCCTTCTTTTCATTAATACTATAAAAACCATCTGGCATATCTTTTTTGCCATTTTTAAAAGCGGAGAGATGCTATTCATTTAGTTCATTACATTCGGCATATCATCCCACATTCCGCTTACGATTATTAAACTTGTACTAATGAAACCGAAGACCCCCTCTCTCTTCACCCTTTACCTTTTTGTAATGACCATCCTCTCTGCTGTAACAGCCTGGGGCCAGTCGTTTACTCTGCCCGTCATCACACAAAAAACAGCGCTTGTATTGCAGGTAGAAAATAACAAGGATGTACATATAATCTATTTTGGAGAAAAATTAAAAGATACCGCTGAGTATAAAAATGCTCCCGGAGGTTACAGGCAAACTGAAGATTATACCGATTTGCTATCTTCTCCATATATGCCTTCTGGTTCGCGTAATTTATTTGAGCCTGCCATCAGTGTTAAGCATGCCGATGGTAACCAGTCGCTCGACCTGCGTTATGTAAGTCATTCTGTAAAAAAAGTGGACGACAATGTTTCACTGTTAAGTATCATAATGAAAGATCCTGTATATGCTTTTCAGGTAACACTATTTTATAAATCGTTTTATAAAGAAGATATAGTAGAGCAGTGGAGCACAATTACCCACCAGGAAAAAGGAATGGTGCAGTTACAGAAGTATGCATCGGCAAACCTCTACTTAAAAGCCAATCAATATTATTTGCGGCAATATCATGGTGATTGGGCAAGAGAAATGCAGCCGGAAGAATCAAGGCTTACACATGGCATTAAAACACTCGATACCAAGCTGGGCACACGTGCAAATATTTTTCAGCCCTCAATGTTTATGTTATCCCTGGACAAGCCTGCAACAGAAGATGAAGGCACTGTTATGCTGGGAGCAATGGAATACAGTGGTAATTTTAAAATTGATCTTGAACTGGACAACCAGGATAATTTAAGGGTGATTGCCGGCATCAACAATTATGCATCAGAGTATAGCTTAGCCACCAACGAAGAATTTACTACCCCTCCATTTTTGTTTACGCTTTCTACCACTGGAAAAGGCACTGCAAGCCGCAATATGCAACAATGGGCCCGTAACTATAAATTGCTGGATGGCAAAGGCCAGCGGTTAACGTTATTAAATAACTGGGAAGCTACTTTCTTCGATTTTAACGAAAGCAAATTGGCCGAACTTTTAAAGGATACGAAAAAGTTGGGCGTTGATTTGTTTTTATTAGATGATGGATGGTTTGCAAACAAATACCCACGCAATAACGATAGGGCAGGTCTGGGTGATTGGCAGGAAAACAAAGCCAAATTACCTAACGGTATAGCAAGCCTGGTAAAAGAAGCTACAGCAAACGATGTAAGGTTTGGTATTTGGTTGGAGCCCGAAATGGTGAATCCCAAAAGCGAGTTGTACGAGCAACATCCGGATTGGGTAATAAAGCAACCTAAACGTGAAGAACATTATTTTAGAAACCAGTTGGTATTAGACCTTACCAACCCGCAGGTGCAGGATTTTGTTTTTGGCATTGTTGACAACCTGTTTACCAAAAATCCCGGCGTTGCATTTGTAAAGTGGGATTGCAATGCCGTAATCTTTAATGCCTACAGCAGTTACCTGCAAAACCAGTCGCATTTTTATATTGAGTACATCCGGGGCCTGTACAATGTTTTAAAAAGAGTAAGGGCAAAATATCCAACCGTGCCTATGATGTTATGCTCTGGCGGTGGTGGTAGGGTAGACTATGCGGCACTTCAATATTTTACTGAGTTTTGGCCAAGCGACAATACCGACCCGCTGGAGCGCATTTTTATTCAGTGGGAATATTCGTATTTCTACCCTGCCATCAGCAGTGCCAATCATGTTACAGATTGGGGCAAGCAGCCCATAAAATTTAGAACAGATGTAGCAATGATGGGTAAGCTGGGGTTTGATATAGTAGTAAGCCAGTTGAATGAAAAAGACCTGGCATTTTGCCGGCAGGCTGTTGCCACTTACAATGGGTTAAAGCAAATAATATGGCAGGGCGATCAATATCGTTTGCAGGATCCAACCAACAATAGTGTGGCATCTGTTTTATATTTAAACGAAGCAAAATCAAGCGGTGTTATTTTTAATTACCTGGTAAATAACCGGTACGGCGAGGGCAGCAAATTACCCATTAAGCTAAAGGGCTTGAACGCCGATACAAAATATTCAATCAAAGAGATGAACCTGTATCCGGGAACAAAATCACCCATAGACAGCAGTAAAACTTATAGCGGCGATTACCTGATGAAAGTTGGATTTAACCCGAGGGTAAATGCTTACAGGGCAAGTGTTGTGTTGCAATTAAATCAGGCATCGTAAGTATAAGTTACGAACAGGGTTGCCTGCTTGCTTCTGGAATGTATTAAGGAAACTGCCACCAGAGGTGTTGATTAGTTTAGGGAAAATGTATACACTTATTTAAATTTTTTACCTGATGGAAGAGCAAAACGAGATTAAAATATTTGAAGAAAAAAAAGTTAGAACTCTTTGGGATGCTGAGCAGGAGAAATGGTATTTATCAATTGTAGATGTGGTTGCAATACTCACTGAAAGCCCAAACCCAAGAAAGTATTGGAGCGTTTTGAAAACAAGGTTAAAAGCAGAAGGAAGTCAGTTGGCTAC
>JANPPB010000859.1:0-1613 GCA_031428295.1 Segetibacter sp.
AGCCATGGCAATGGTGGAGGAAGTTCGCCGTCAGTTCAGAACTATTCCAGGTATTATGGAAGGTACCGGTAAACCCGAATACGACAAATGCGTGGCAATTTCAACGGAAGCTTCATTAAAGAAAATGTTATTGCCAGGGGCTATTACCATCATCTCTCCATTGCTAATCGGGTTTATTTTAGGCCCTGAGGCATTAGGCGGATTTTTGGCCGGTGCTACAGTTTGTGGTGTGCTGATGGGAATTTTCCAGAATAATGCCGGTGGTGCGTGGGACAATGCTAAGAAAAGTTTTGAGAAAGGTGTTGAGATAAACGGAGAGATGTTTTACAAAAAATCTGAACCACACAAGGCATCTGTAACTGGTGATACGGTTGGTGATCCATTTAAGGATACCTCTGGTCCATCAATGAATATCTTAATTAAATTGATGTCAATCATTTCGCTGGTAATTGCTCCAACCCTTGCCTCCATACATGGTGATGGAGTGGCCAAAGTGGCAAAAGCAGGTACATCAATAGAAAAGACCATTGAAATAAAAGCAGATAAGGCTACCAGTACTATTACGGTTACTGATAAAAATGATTCTGAAGCTTTGTTAGCTGTTTTAAAGAAAGATGGGCTTGTTAATGGGGAGAAAGTTGACCTTAATTTTAAAGAAGGTAAGTTCTTCATTAATGGAACGGAACAACCCGAGTCTGTAATCAAAAAATATGCTTCTTATTTTGAGGAAGGAAGGGACATGAAGTTGTCGATCAATGTGAAATAATATTCACCTTTACATATTTTAAGACCCCGTTACAAACTGACGGGGTTTTTTAATGTAATTTCTTACCACTAAGTTTGCAGGTGATTGTAGTTACGCTTGTTTCAATTAAATAATTTTATGGGTCCCGCCGTATTATTTTATGCCATACCTGCCTTTGTACTACTGGTAATTGCTGAGTGGTATTACTCTTACAAAGAGCAGAAAGAGTTGTACGAACCCAAAGATGCCTTTAGCAGCATGGCACTTGGCATAGGCAATGTTATTTCTGGCTTTGGTTCGAAGGTGTTGGTTTTTGGTGCCTTCTTCCTGGTTTATAAATTTAGAATTTATACCCTGGATGCCTCGCTTTGGTGGGTTTGGGTATTGGCCTTTTTTGGTGATGACTTTAGTTATTACTGGTTTCATAGGAGTAGCCACCACATTCGGTTTTTCTGGGCTTCACATGTAGTGCATCATTCTTCGCAACGGTACAATCTTGCTGCTGCGTTACGACAAACCTGGACGGGTAATTTTACAGGAAGTTTTGTGTTTTGGCTTTGGATGCCCTTTGTGGGCTTTCATCCTTTAATGGTAATGCTGTTGCAACAGATTAGCCTGATCTACCAGTTTTGGATACACACCGAAGCCATTAAGAAAATGCCTGTACCGTTTGAATATATTTTTAACACGCCCTCTCACCACCGGGTGCATCATGCTACCAATCTTCAATACCTGGATCGTAACCATGCAGGTATTCTAATTATATGGGACAGGATGTTTGGCACTTTTCAACCCGAAGAAGAAAGGCCGGTGTATGGACTAACCAAAAATGTAAACACTTTCAACCCTGTTTGGATCGCCTTTCACG
>JANPPB010000860.1:0-3682 GCA_031428295.1 Segetibacter sp.
TATAAAGGAAGAAAAAAAGCCATAGAAATATCTAAACCAAACCGAACCGGAAATACAAAAATAAAATCCTGAAACGATGTAGTTTAATCCTGATCCTGGTTAATGTAAGATGTCCTTTTCATCGGTATTTAATATATAGAGTTTTACGGCTTACCATAACCCGGTAAGCCTTTTTTATGAGTCTAAAAACTGACAGAATAAATCTCATTATTAATATCAACGGAGATAAAGCCAGGGATCAATTAAATGATTTAGGAAAAAAGGCTGCAGGCATTAAAGGAGAATTGAAAAAAATGGTAGCGGGTACTGCAGAGTATGTGCAAAAATCGAAAGAACTATCTACAGTTGAGGCCGACATGGCAGGGCTAAAAAAGCAAATAGGTCTTACAGCTTTAAGCCTTCGTGAGCTTGGCCAGGAAAGAAAGCGACTGCAGAAAATATTAGACACATCTATACCTGGTACCAAAGACTTTAAAAATTATGAAAATCAATTAAATGCTGTAATTGACAGGCAAAAACAAGTTAAGGGTGGGGTGGCAGCATTTTCTTCCGGATTAAGCTCCGTTGGTACTGCAGTAAAAGGGTTTGGAGTATTACTTGCTGCACATGTAGGGTTCGAGGCTATTTCATCATTTCTTAGCGGCTCTGTTGAGGAAGCTGCACAATCTGAAAAAGCTATTTCAAGGTTAAGAAATACGCTCGACAATTTAGGTCGTAATGATGTATTTGATAGACTAAGCCAGAAGGCAAATGATTTGGCCCAGAGCTTTAAATTTATAGACAATGATGACGTTTTAGAAGTTTTCCAGCAACTTGTTACCTACGGAAAACTTACAGAAAATCAAATTGATGATTTAACGCATGTCATTATAAATTTTGCTGCAAAAAGTGGAGTAAGTATTAATGAGAGTGCCTCTTTAATAATCAAATCACTTGAGGGAAATGGTAAGGCCCTTAAAGAGTACGGGATCAATATTAAGGATGGTGAAAATGTAACCGAAAGATTTGGAATTGTAATGGATGAATTGGCGCCAAAAGTAGCCGGTGCAGCCGAAGCATTTGGCAATACTTTTAATGGCCAGGTAGCTATATCCAAACAGGAAATAAAAAATTTGCAGGAAGAGCTTGGCGGAAAACTTTTGCCGGTTCTGTCAAAATTTTATCAAAGTCTTTCATTTACCATTTCAGGCCTGGGTGTCATATTCAATAATACACTTGGCTTTTTTACTTCACTTAAAAATGGCATCGTCAATACTGCCTCAGTAGCAAAAGAATTTCTAACGCTCAACTTTGCCGGAGCCGCCGCAAAAATTGCACTGATTAACGCTAACTCAGATAAAATAAAGCAACGTATTAAAGATGAGCAAACCCTCAGTAACATTCAACAGCAGGTAAACGGAATTGCCAGTGATGCCGCTACAAAAACTATTTCTGAGCAACAGGTAATTCTAAAACAAAATGAAGCTCTTGCCAAAGGTTCAATAAAAGCTTACCAGGACATTAAGAAAGCAGGCAAACAAGGTACGGAAGAAGGTCAACAGGCTGCAGCAGATGTAGTTCGAGATTTAAAAACAGTACAGGCTTTGAGACAGGGGATTGCTGCTGCTAAAAACACTAAAATTTTAGGCTCAGGTGATGATGATAATGTTCTTAAGAATACATCCAAAACAAAATCCTCATCCCAATCAGACAACGAATACGACCGTATAAAAAAAGAAGCCGAAGCCTTATACAAGCAACTGCATCTACTGCGGGATGCAGATGCACTGGATGGCATGGATGCCGATCAAAAAGAAATTGCCAGGGTTAAAGAGAAGTATTTAAAACTGTTAACCGAAGAAAAGGAGCACATTGTCAAAGTTGCGGCCTCTCATTTAACAGAAGCAAAAAAGAAAGGTTTTACCGAGGGTTCAGATAAAAGAATTGCTGAGATAAATAAAGAGCAGGAAGATGCTGTCCGCAGGTTCTTACAGTCAAAAGCAGAAGCCAATTTTGTAACGCTTGCTGAGAATGAATACCAAAAAGCATTGGAGGATAGTAGGAAGTATTTTGATGACTTACAAAAGGAGGCTGCACAATCTTATGCAGATGGACTTATATCAGAAGATGAATACCAGGATCAAATAAAAGCCATTGCCCGCCGGTCGCTTTTAGCCAAAGTTCAAACTGCAAGCCAATATGCTCAGACTGTAAAAAGTGCAGAAAAAGACCTTGTAACATTCACCAACCAGGCGTACGAAGAAGATAAAAACAACTACATCAAGGCCCAGGAGGCAAAAGGCAAAGCAAGGGATGCCTTGGATAAAGACACCATTGCCTCTATTGAATTTCTGCACCAACTCCAAATTGCCAAAGCTTCGCCCAAGGAGCGTAAAAAACTGTTAACCGAAGATGCTACTAAGGAAAGAGATGGCAAAATAGAGAAACTAAAAAAAGAACTGCAGGCAGCAGGAAAGGCTTTTGATGACGAAACCCTTAAAAGCAATACAACATTTATAGCGGCATGGGAGGCTTTTAAAGAGCAGGTTGCCGGTGCTAATAAGTCTTTTTGGGATACTGAAATTGATAATATTTTACGTTATGCGGCTGCGTTTACCAGTGCAATAGAATCGCTGAACACCTTCGTAAGCAATAAAGAAAACAAAGCACTTGCCCAGGAAAAAAAGCGTAATGAAGAAAAGCAATCCAGTTTAAAAAGACAGTTTGATAGTAAGCTGATCAGCAAAAGTCAATATGATAAAACCGTTGAAAAGCTTAACCAGGAGCAGGATAAAAAGGAGAAAGAATTACAACTCAAGCAAGCCAAACGTGAAAGAGCCATCAATATTTTTAAAACTTCCATAGATGTAGGTGCTGCCATTGTTCGTTCGTATCTAAATGCAGGTGGTTGGCCGCTTGGCATACCTGCAGGTTTGGCGATGGCTGTTATTGGAGGTTTGCAAATTGCAGCTGTGGCAAGTGCTCCTTTGCCTGAATTAGGTAAAGGCGACTGGATACGCAAAGGCCCAAAACATAGTGATAAAGAAGGGGGCATTAATGCATTAATTGAACGCGATGAAGCTGTAATGTCTGCAGCCGCAATGACTGACCCTAACACGTACTCCATTACAGGTAATACCGCCCAAATAACAAGTTTACTAAATGCTAAAGGCGGTGGTGTAAGCTGGGCCGGTGGTGCAGTTGAAGACATGCCACAATGGAGACGAGTGCAGCCTGCAGCTATCAATCCAAACATGCCTCGAATAATGGAGCAAGGTGGTGTTACAAGACCATTAAGCGGTGACATGACTAAGGCCACAAATGAACATTTAGCACTATTGAGGGAACTGATAAATGAGAGTAAAGGATTAAGAGATGATATGCAGAATGTAGAGCTGAATCGCAAATCTTACATCGTTCTTAAAGAGCTGGACCAGGAGATAAAAAATTTACAAACGGCAAAAAATAATAGCGGTATGCTGAGCCAAGGTGCTAAAGCAACCGGTTTAAACCTATAAATCATGCATCGATTTACTATTTCAGAAGATAAAATTCCCTCAGCCATTCTTGACATGCTTATTAGTATAAATGCAAGGCAAGCTTCAATGATCCAAATTATTGCAGAAAAAATTTGCCCTACCAGAGAGGAAGCCGAGCAACTGGTAAAAGCTATTAACTGCCAAACACATGAACGCTGCCATTT
>JANPPB010000861.1:0-2851 GCA_031428295.1 Segetibacter sp.
CCCGCTTTATCACTCAATAAAAATTCGGCCATGGCAGCAATATCATTAGGCTGCCCGATGCGTTGTAATGCATGGCGTTTGCCGCCTGCTTCAATTTTTTCGGGGGTGTTTACCAGCTTTTCGGCTAGCGAGGTTTGCACCAGGGATGGAGCAATACAGTTTACCCTTATTTTGGGTGCAAGCTCCGCTGCAAGCGACCTGGCAAGACCTTCAACAGCCCCTTTAGCAGCGGCTATACTTGCATGAAAAGGCATACCTGTTTGCATGGCTACGGTACTGAATAAAAGCACTGACGGCGCTTCGGCCTTTTTAAGTGCAGGCAATAATTGTTGAATAATTTTTACGGCACCCATAAAATTTACCTGCCAATCGTTTAAAAAATCAGCTTCGGACAACCGGTGAAATGGTTTAAGGTTGATGCTGCCGGGACAATACACGAGCCCATCAACTACTTCTGGTAAGCTGGTGAGGTCTAATGCCTGTGCTGTTATATCCCCTGCGATAAAGGTGGTGTTTGCGTTTACCGTAAGATTGCCCTGGCTTCTGGCAATAACATACACGTTTTGATCGGCTAATAAATGCACCAATTGCTTGCCAATACCCTTTGTGCCGCCAACTACTACTATATTTTTCATGCAGATGGTTTGTTTACTCAGTAACAAAAAATAAAAGGTATGGTTGTGAGGGTTGAGTAGAGAGCCCTTATTACCGATAAAGGAGGAAAGTAAATTACACTTTAGTGTTTGTTACGGATTATCTACCCATGCGATACTATTTATAAAATAGGACCTCCGGTGTCATTGGGTAATATTTCCGTATTTTTTGCAGAGGTGACAAAAAAAGGGTTGGAGTGACAGGAAGTATTATCCACACCTTAAACACCGGTTAAAAAATTTAAGGTGTTTAGTAATTTTTTTAAATTAGTATTACCTCATTACATTACCTGCAAACAAAAATGACAACTACCATGAAACGGGAAATGCTTCTAAATATCTCACTCACTCCTGTCATTGAGCATGACATGAAAACTAATAGCTACATCATGTATTACAAAGAGTTTCCAAATGCCGTTGCAGTTGGAGATACAGTTGATGAAGCAGAATTAAATCTTATACCGCTGGTTGAAATGATGTGGAGGGAAAAACCAAGAGATCTTGCAAAGGTTCTGGTTAACAATTACATCAATAATAGTCATAGAAACAACCCACAGATAAACATCACTAACATATAAATGACTAAAGAAGAGTTTTTCAACTTCTTAATCAAACAAGGCTGCGAAGCGGTGCCCAAAGAAGGCGTTAATAATACCCACCACTTTATTGAATTTAGGAAGAAAATTAATATGCATATCTGGCATTGCCCATAAATGATAAGGTAATGAATGAAAAAGCCATTATTAAAATAGTCTCCTCTCTTGGAATAGAATTGCCGCCCGGCTTTTAAAATAAGGACTTTAGTATTTAATTTCCTTTCATTTTACCTGCAGTTTTCACCATCATTATTCTACCTATTATTAGATTTATATCATTTATTTCGAACTGTTTGCTATTAATATGCTTTAGTGTAAACATGTTGTTCTTGATTTAGAAATTGGTCCAAATCCTGAATTTGACTAAGGACTAAATGTTAAGGGCAAAATCGCCAAAACTAAACCGCGTACTTTTACCGTTATGGAACAGAATAATTTAACAGAACAGGTATTGACCAATTTACGGATTGATGCCCTGAACCCTATGCAGGAAGCAGCTATTGATAGCATGGCAAACAATGATGAGTTGGTCTTGATTTCGGCCACCGGCTCGGGTAAAACGATTGCATTTTTATTACCCATTATTAACTGGCTACAAAAGGATAAAAAAGAAACACAAGCCCTTATAATTGTGCCTTCGCGGGAGCTGGCTTTGCAAATTGAAAAGGTTTTCAAACAGATGGGTACCGGCTTTAAAATAACCTGCTGCTATGGCGGGCATTTAAGAGAAACCGAGGAAAATAATTTGATTGAACCACCTGCCGTAATTGTAGGCACTCCCGGCCGTTTAGCCGATCACATACGCCGTGGCAATATAACGGTAGCTGCTATTGAATGGCTGGTTTTAGATGAGTTTGATAAATCGCTTGAATTGGGTTTTGAAGAAGAAATGTCTTTCATAATAGGCTCGCTGGCCAACCTTAAAAAGAAGATGTTAACCTCAGCAACTGAAGCAGTTGAAATACCGGCTTTCATTGGACTACAGCATCCGGCAAAGCTCAACTTTATTGATGCAAATGATGTAGCTGAAGGTCTTGCTATACAAGTTTTACAATCTGACGACAAGGATAAATTGATTACTTTATTTAAGCTGATTTGTTACCTCGGCAATCGCTCCACTATTATCTTTTGTAACCACCGCGAAACCGTTGAACGCACCAGCGCCCTTTTAACTCAGAAAGGCATCATAAACGAATTTTACCACGGTGCTATGGAGCAACAGGAACGCGACAGTGCGTTGTGCAAGTTTAGAAATGGAACAGTGAATGTATTGGTTACAACAGATCTTGCCAGCCGTGGACTGGACATTCCCAACATCAGGTACATTGTACATTACCATTTACCGCATACCGAAGATGCATTTACTCACCGCAATGGCCGCACCGCCCGTATGGATGCAAGCGGAACGGCTATACTCATTTTATCTGAAGAAGAAAAGCTGCCGGTTTACATACAATCGCCGGTAACAAATATTGAACTACCCGAACATGCTGAATTACCGGAAAAGCCAAAATGGTCAACACTGTTTATAGCCGCAGGTAAAAAAGACAAAGTAAACAAGGTGGATATTGTTGGCTTTTTAACCCATAAAGGTGAGCTGAA
>JANPPB010000862.1:0-2847 GCA_031428295.1 Segetibacter sp.
TAAAAATAAAACCATATTACCTTTTGACTATTCTGGTATTTATATGCTCAAGGATTATTCACCAAATGGTTTTCTCTACAAGCTGGGCGAAAAAAACAATACCCGGATTTTTTCTTTAGAGGGTGATAAAATAAACATCTGGAAATACGAGTATGTACAAGATGAATCTGAAGGGTTGAGAGCAGCTATGTATAAAAACAAATGGGGCTTCTTTAATGCAGCAGGGGCAGAGCCTGTACCTTTTATATACGATACAGCCACTAGTTTTTCCGGGGGGTATTCCTTTGTAATGCTTAATAAAAAAGTTGGCTATATCAATAAATCAGGAAACGAGGTAATTCCTGTTAAATACGATGCCATCTACAATTTCTCTGATAAAATGGCTGCCGTTACAGCTGATGGTAAGTGGGGTTTTATTAATGATAAATTTCAGGAAACAGTGCCCTTAAAATATGAAGCTGTAAGAGACTTTTCAAACGGTTACGCATCTGTACAGTTGAATAAAAAAATGGGAGCTATAGACCAAAAAGGGCAGGTAGTTGTACCCATAAAATATGAGGATGTAGATGCATTTTCAGATGGGATGTTTGCAGTAGTACTAAATAATAAAATTGGCTTTGTAGATGCTACAGGCAAAGAAGCAATAGCCTGCACATTTGATAAACTGGAAAGAAAGTTTTACAATGGAAAAGCAAAAGTAGTAAAGGATGGTAAAGCCATTACTATAGATAAAACCGGAAAGGTTTTGTAAAAGAAAATAGCATAGTCAAAAGCCAGGCTGAAGTTTTAAATAATTTTTTACACATCAGATGCTATTTTTTATAAGCTCAAGGTAATAGTGTTTGGCTTCTAAAAAAATACCCATTTATAAGTATTTTTTATTAAACCAGTTTCTCAAACTGGTGTTTTATTTATCTGAATAATAGAACCTTTACTTTTTACATCATTACTCTTCATAAAATTTTAATGTTCTTACTCTTCCCATTCGTCCATTCTCTCTTTCAAATTAATTACCAGCCTTGTTTGTTCAATATTTTCTGAGTCCATAATAACTATGCTGGTAGAAAGAGGTATTTCATTATGTTTATAATATACCTTTTTCCAAAATTTGCCATCCGCATGGTAATATTCCCATGCTTTCACTTTTACAAAAGGTATTGTTTGTACTTGCTGTTGCTGAAGGTTATAAAAAGTTAGATGATAGTTTTTTGCCAGGTCGGCGCTGTCAATATCCATCACTGTAAACATTTCAGGTTTTGTTCTCTGGTATAAGCCTGATTTAAAAAGGTATTCATTTCCTGTAATCGTTTTAGCATAAAAATTCCATTTCCCAATAGGTAATGAATCTTTGTCAACCCAGCCCTCTCCGCTACTTTTAATAGATGTAGCTGGGTTTGCATAATCTTTAAAATCAATACTGCGAATACTGTTTACCAGCATTTTATTTTCGGTATTAAGTATTGCATTTCGGGGTATAAAATATGCTGCATCCGCAGTTCTGTTTATTAAGATATCTGTTTTTACACTTAACAATTTAAGCTGTAAAAAAGCACTCTTTATTATTTCAAGTTCTGTCCTGGGAGTTTTGCAGCTTAAGCGAATGTACGCTACTGTTTCACCAGCTTTTACAAAGTTGATCCATGCAAGTGGCGCATGCGAAATAAGGTCGCAGGGGCTTAGTAAAATTCCATTCATTTTATCATCAGGTACATCACTCAAATCAAATAAATTAAATTTAAAATGCTGATCAAATCTATTTACAATATCAATACTTCCATTGTTTAAGGCACTAACGCTAACAAGGTTTCCCTTTTCTGCCCACTTACCAAGCCTGGTATTAATTTCGTCAACTGTTTGTTTAAAATTTAAACTGCCAGAAATCTTTGCTTCAATTTTACTAAGTTCTATAAGCTGCAATAAAGCATTGTACACCTCCTTAGCATCCTCAACTGTGGCAAACCTTATAAGTCTTGCCTTTTGTTCATTTACATAAAACTGAATAAACTTTCCGCCAATAATAGTATCTATGCCGGTTTTAGATTGTTCTTCCTTATATAATTTAAAAAGATTAAAGTGGTGCTGTGTACTCTTATCTGAGTAAGAAAGTGCTGTGTTTCCGTTAACATCAATTGTAATGCTGTTAACTTTTTTATTACTGGATGCTGCAAATGGAACTGAGCAACAGGATACTTTTTTTTGAATAAATTTAACCGTTTGTTCGAAATTGATATCCTGAGGATATAATGAACATAAGCAAGAAAGAGAGAGTATTAATGACAGCAGTGTTTTCATAATTTATATATAGTTAACAGGTAAATACTATTCTTCAGTCATTCAAATAAATCTCTACATTTTTTAATAATCATCATTTATGGATATTACCGAACAAGGGCACTTATATAATTAAGTATCTAATTATTTGGTTTTGACCTCTAAAATAACTAATATTTTATGTCAGCAATAGATATTATGTTTAATTTAATCAGATAAAAAATATTAATTTGAACCCCTAACCAAGAAAAAGCCTGATGGCGGTAATAAAAGTACCTACCAACTTTAATATTGATGTAGAATTTGAGATACCTGAATTTTACAGAAGACTGGTTTCACTTATCATTGATATGGTGATCCAGTACTTCTATCTGCGGATAGCCGGAGAAATTTACAATAGCATTGAAAACAACAGTGGCTTTGATACAGACACACAATATAACCTGCATGCTGTAGGGCTTTTGCTTTTCTTACCCATTTTATTGTATCATGTCGTGATGGAAATTACCATGAACGGGCAAAGCGTCGGTAAAAAGATTATGGGCATACGGGTGGTGAATGAAATTGGTGGCCGAC
>JANPPB010000863.1:0-2316 GCA_031428295.1 Segetibacter sp.
AAAAATTCCATACTTATAAAAAGCAAGGCAGATATCAAAAAGCTCAAAAATTCAGAAGGCGCCGACATACAGGTTTGGGGTAGCAGTGAGCTGGTTCAGTTGCTACTTAAGAATGATCTTGTTGACGAACTCAGGCTCAAAATTCACCCCCTCAGTTTAGGTAAGGGTAAAAAACTTTTTGGCAAAGGAACTATCCCGGCAGCGTTTACATTAGTAGAAAGTATTGTTACACGCAGTGGAGTTATTATTGCCCATTACAAGCGGGCCGGAGATGTTAAGACAGGTACTGTTGGCGCTTAAGATGGCTGCAGTGGGGAGATCTCGACTTTCCATTTGTAGCTTTAGTTATTAGCTTCAACTCATGAAACAATATTGGTTTAGTTGCACGTTTGACTTTTTAAACATATCCAAGGAACGCCAAAACCATGTTTGTTAACTCAGTTTGAATTTAAATCGTAAAATCGTAATGTTGTAAAATAAAAAGGGAGAGACGTTTAGGTTTGGACTCTAAACTCAAACTTTAAAACTGTGAATAATTGAATTTGGACTTCAATTAAGTGAGACCCCAGTAATAATGTTTGTTCTCCCTTTTTTTATATTAAAAAATCATTTTTTGGATATCCATTTTCCATCCAAATTTGTAATCCCCAAATCGTTGTTTTTTTATTTCCGTCTTCTGTTATTTTACAAATTCTGTCTCCGTTCTTTGCCATTATTGACAAAACAGGGGAAATATTCTTTACGTAATCTTCTATTCTTTTAGAGTTATCAAAGTCAAGTTTGTGCAAAATGCCAGCGATTTCTTTGATAGGTGTAAAACGTTTGACAGATTCAAGGATGATAACAATCTTATCTTTTACATTTTTAGTATCGGAATACCCAGGATACTTATTAAGCAAATCCGCATGGTCGTTCATTTTAGAGGCGACGGTCATAATACGTCTCTTTTGACCAATTTTAGATGCTTCTAAAAATGACTTAAGATGTTGCATGTTATCACCTGAAAGACCATCACTCTGAATTGTAGATATAACTTCATCAAGTAATCGAACTCTACTTAAGGCGATTTCTTTTTCTGTAATAAGTTGATTAAGTATTTCATTTATATCTGACACAAAGCAAATATATTTTAAAAATTAAGAGAGGATTAATTAGGTTATCAACAAGATGTTCACAAAGCATCTCAATATAAAAAGTTGTAACAAAGGCCGAATACTTAATAATACATTAGTGTGAATTTCTCTAATAGCCTTCAGTTCCAGCAGATGAATAATGCAGGGCAATAGAATAAGAAATGACTTGGTAACGGTCGGACGGGAAATAAACCTATATGCACAAAGCCATGAAAGTTGTGCGTCTATGATTTGCCATTTGATGAATAGCAACATAAACCAATTCCTTCCTAACTTAACACAAATTGAACTTGCCATGATACTTACCCGTGTTACCCTGTTGAGCATTATGCTAACCACCTTATTGAGCGGCAATCTTTTAATTGCACAGCCGCCTGTTCGCGACCCACATACGCCGGGCTATGTTACAGCCACCGAGCTGCCCGACAGCATGGTTCCTTCGCCGCACTCTAATGGTAACTTTGTAATTGGGCCTTCCCATCCTCCTGCAAAGGAGGTGATGGTGAATGTTAACGTGCCACATGGCACCATTTACCAGTTCATCATGAACTCAGAGGATAGCAAAATTTACCCTGGTATTGCCCGTGACCCTAATACGTTTGGCAAAGTAGATTCTACAGATCCTGCAAGGTTAATCGTTACTACCAGCCATCCCGCTCCGTACACCCGTCATGTTGAAGTGTATGTTCCCAAACAGTATAAAGCCGGCAAGCCTGCGCCTTTTATAATTGGTACCGACGGCCCCGATCACATGCTTTTTACTGCCCTGGATAATTTAATTGCCGAAGGAAGGGTTCCCGTAATGATTGCCATTTCTGTTGGCAATGGCAGTGGCGATGCACAGGGCAGCCAGCGGGGGCTGGAGTACGATGCGATGTCGGGCCTGTACGCAGAATTTATTGAAACGGAAGTATTACCCCTGGTAGAAAGCAAGTACAATGTAAAGCTGACCAAAGACCCCAACGGTCGTGCAACCATGGGCGGAAGTTCGGGCGGATCGTGTGCCCTGATTATGGCGTGGTACCACCCGGAATGGTACCGCCGTGTGCTCACCTATTCCGGCACTTTCATCAACCAGCAATGGCCCTATAATCCCGAAACACCACATGGCGCCTGGGAGTTTCATGAGCACCTTATTCCAAACAGCCCAAAGAAGCCAATACGCATCTGGATGGAGGTGGGC
>JANPPB010000864.1:0-2894 GCA_031428295.1 Segetibacter sp.
AAAGCGGGCAACAGCGGCATAAACTATCGAAGTATACAAATAACGGATGTGCCCAATGCCTTAAAAGGTTACCAGGCTGACATTGATGGGGCCAACCGCTACACCGGTCAGAATTATGAAGAGCGTGCCCGCACCACGTTGGCTTACCGTGGAGAGATTGTTACAGTAGAAAAATTTGATGCTGCCGAAGCCCTTAAGAATTATCAGAAAAACAATGCATGGTTGAATAGAAAAGTTACCGGATCTCTGGGCACATCAGATGCCTTACAAACAAAAATCAATTCAGAAAACTGGAACACCTGCCGGATAGTAGCAAAAGGAAACCGCTTACAACATTACATTAACGACATTTTGATGACTGATGTAACTGATATGGATGAGGTGAATGGAAAGCGGGAGGGCTTGTTGGGCGTACAGGTGCATGTGGGTCCGCCAATGAAAGTGGAGTATAGAAATATTATGTTGAAAAATTTGTAGATATTAACTGGACTTCAGTTTTAATACTGCACTATAAAACCTTATGCTTTTCAGATTTTCTAAATAAGATCTGTGCTTTTAAAATAGCTAATACTTATCATTATGCTAAAAGAAGAAGCACAAGATTAAAGATCGCCACTTGTTAAAATTCCAATGAACTTAAAAAAATGAAAGTTCAATTAAATAAAAATTTCTTTCCTAAATCGTTAAATGGCCTATGGTATTTTACTTTTTGCAATCGCATTATCGGCCGAAATTTTCCAGTGAACCAACTCCGGGAATTTATCTCTGCTTTTTTCCGGGTGTTTAATAAACATATTGCTTACCGCCATTTCAAAAGCCTCAGCAACTTCAGTTTGGGGACCTTCAGCAATATTACTACCCA
This sequence comes from Segetibacter sp., assembly GCA_031428295.1. Taxonomy (GTDB): domain Bacteria; phylum Bacteroidota; class Bacteroidia; order Chitinophagales; family Chitinophagaceae; genus Segetibacter. Next base: position 863 of record JANPPB010000864.1, read on the forward strand.
AAGTGTCATGAACTTTTAGTGGATTGACAGGTGGTAAGGGTGCTGGGAAAGGGATGTCATTGGTAAGGATAGCAGAAACGCTTTTGATCCCTGCAACTTTTCTTGCTTTAACGCTTTCACAATAATCAATACCGGGAGTGAATTTCTCAGCTAAGAATTGTAAGACCGACGTATGATCAAGAAGCTCATGACTAACTGAATTCCTGGTTACAAATGGTGATGAAACTATTGCAGGCACTCTTGGCCCCATGCTTTCGAATTGAACTCCGTCACCAGTTTCAAACCCTATTTTTGGGGGTGGTACATGATCGTAAAAGCCACCATGTTCATCATAATTAACGATGAATACAGTGCTTTCCCATTTCTTGGGATTACTACTTAGTGCTTCATAAGTGCGTCTTAAGAAATCTTCGCCAAACCCCATTGCTAATGGTGGATGATTATCGTTTGCCCTGGTTGGAGGGATATGGGGTACATCTTTATAAACTGGCTCTACAATAATTACCTCAGGCGAAGTATCTTCTGGTTCAAACAGTATGTCCGCGGCAAGTTGATCATATCGTCTGAAATTTTTTCCAAATACATGATCCAGAATCAGGGACGGGTATAAGATGAAGTAACTTACCCCTGAATGATAAACTCTCCACCTTACCCCATTAGGCCCGTTGGCCCGGCTAAGCCAATCAAATATATTGTTCTTACCAATCCTAAGAAAAAAGCTATTGTCACTGATAAACGAATCCCCGGAATAAGCCATATTACGGTTTGGCTGCGTACCTGTTGGTAATGGTGTAAACCAATTATCACAAGTGCAAAAGTTTTCAGCAAGAAAACTACTTATAGGAACTTCATCAGACTTGAAGAACCCCATCGGTTCACATTCTTTATTTGGAGGTCCTTGCATCCCTTTTTGATAAGCTTCAACGAAGCCACCCATAGTAAAATTCCCTGTCATGGGGTTTTTCTTTAGTTGGCCTAATACTTCATCTTTTCGGTGAGGAAGATCTCTGTCCATTTGGACATCTTCCCTTATGGGGAAAACCGGGAAACGTTCGCCTTTAAATAAATTTTCAAATTTTGAAAGCGGCTCTTTCAGCCCGTTGACGTTGGGGTTGATGTTCTGAAGGCTAAGGTGTCCTAGAATATGATCGAATGATCGATTTTCAAACATCAACAATACGATAGTTTTAACTTTATCAAGATTGATTGCCATACTATGGTTTTAATGGTTTAATTACAATTTTAATACTTAGTTGAGGTGGTATAATTGACGAATCAAGTATTTCTTTTTGGGTAAGCTTCGTTCTAAAATTCCAGCAGCCGCCGGCAAGGGTTCCTGCGAAAATTGAGGAGGGCTGTCCATCCGGACTTAAATCAGCTTCCCGTCCTTCATGGCTAATGAGTAAAACCCGGTTCATAGCTGACAAAACCGTAACAACCTTAAAATTTTTAAACCGTTCTACATTATTTTCTCCATTTGCTTCTATGGTATCGCCTTGTCGCCTAATTGTCTCAAAAGCAACATCAATCGTATCAATGCTTTTCAATTTCATTACCTCTATTGATTTCCTTGCTTCCTGCATTCCTCTTTTAACAATGAGGGTAAATTGAAGTAAATCGATTGAGTCTACAGATTTATGTTCATTGAATTCTATATGGCCTGTTCCTTTGATATCCCAATTGAGAAAGACTTTTTGCGTATCAGTTATTGTAAGAGGAGTAACTAAAAAGGATCGAATAACTGGTTTGCAGGCGTGCAACACAAACAGAGCCAAAGCCACATAGATCCCCCATTTAACATCCTTTAGAAGTTTCATGTTGTCAGGATTTTTAAATTAGCTGGGGGAGTAACTCTAATTTAATATCCAAAACCTATAAATGCAAACATTCCAAACTTCAATAGTTCAATTGCGTGTTTATTAGACCCTAAACTCAGCTTAACTATAATGAAGGAATTGACCGCCAATGAAAGTGGAGTATAGAAATATTATGTTGAAAAATTTATAGATATTAACTGGACTTCCTTTTTTCA
>JANPPB010000865.1:0-1834 GCA_031428295.1 Segetibacter sp.
GCCGTTTCCGTTGCCTTCAAGGTTAAAAGCATGGGCAGGCGAACTCTGTAACATGCCCAATGCAAGCATGGCCGGGTAACCGGCAGCAGCCTTTGATAAGTTGGTTAAAAATGTTCTGCGGGTTACAGGCATAAAAGTTGGTTCAAAAATTCGAAAGAAACGTTTGTAAAAAAACAAGCTACCTGTAAAAGATAGCCTGTTGTATAGATTAATCAAAATTGGTTGGTCTTTTTTGAACCATGCGTTTGATTCATAAATGAAGCCCCGGTTGTGTCACACTCTTGTACTGTATCTTCTTAATTCAACCATTGTAGCAGTATAATCTGCATTAAATAATATTTGCTCAAACAAGAATAATACAGGCACGTTCCTTCTTCTTAAAATATCAACCTAATACCCATTTGCATTTGCCAACGCGATGGAAGATCGGGGCTGGTGACAAACGTAGATTTAAATGGATAATTCTTTTTCATACAAATGTGTTTTGGTTTAAGAAGGAAGCTTCAATGGCAGCAATGCAATCGCCAAACGAGAGAAAGCGAAAAATTAATAGTTATTTTTCTATTAAGCAAACGGCATTACGATTGAAGGTTAAAAAAAAGAATTCGGTTAAACAAAGTATGCAGAATTGTAATCTCCATTTAAACAAAGTGTTATCCTAACTTCTAATCATCTTCTACATTTTTTACGCAACACACCAACCAAATGGTACAATCATAGCGCATCAAACATGTCTCAACAAATTTTTCAACCGTTTAGTCCTGATATTGTATAACAGGCATTTTTAATAGTGAGGGCATTTTTGCTGATAACTATTGCTACTTTTAAAAGTAAAATTGCCTGTCATGCGTACCATTGTTGCCGTTTTAATAATTCTATTTGTATATTCCAATACATCAGCCCAAAAAGCGTGGCCCCATGGCAGGATTGAGGTTTCGGCCAACAAACACTATTTACAATACCAGGATGGTACCCCATTTTTTTGGATGGGCGATACCGGTTGGGAACTGTTTCACCGGCTGAAACTTGAAGAGATTGACCGGTATCTTACCAATCGTGCGGCTAAAGGATTTACACTCATCCAGGCAGTTATTCTTGCTGAATTTGATGGGCTTCGCAAGCCCAACCAGTATGGTCAAATTCCACTAATAAACCAGGATCCTTTGCAACCCAATGAGCGGTACTTTGAGTTGGTTGATACCGTTATGAAACTTGCAAAAGCAAAAGGACTGGTGATGGGTTTGCTACCCACCTGGGGCGATAAAGTTTTAAAAATGTGGGGCGAGGGACCAGTTGTGTTTAACACTGAAAATGCTTATGGCTATGGACTGTTTCTGGGTAAACGATATGCAGCTTATCCCAACATTATTTGGATATTGGGTGGCGACCGTCCCGCTATTACAGACAGTATGGATACACGACCCATTTGGCGTTCGATGGCTAAGGGCATCAGCGAAGGCAGTAATGGAAAAGCCCTTTTCACCTATCATATTTCCGGTGGTCCCAACACAACATCTAAACAAATACATAATGAAGACTGGCTTCATATAAACATGATGCAATCAGGGCATGGCAGCGGGCATGATGTGCCGGTTTGGAACTGGGTTAGCAACGACCGGGCACTTGAGCCAACAAAACCAACCTTGGATTCTGAGCCGAATTATGAAGATCACCCGGTTAATCCGTGGCCCAAATGGGATTCTGCAAATGGGTACTTTAATGATTATGATGTTAGAAAGCAGGCGTATCGCTCGGTGTTTGCGGGTGCCTGTGGTGTAACGTACGGTCATCATTCCATCTGGCAGTTTTATAATAACCGCGAAGAAAAAATTAA
>JANPPB010000866.1:0-2694 GCA_031428295.1 Segetibacter sp.
CCCAGGCAGGGATATACATCCTTTAGCTTTACGGAAAAACGATTGTCATTTTTCTTTTTAAAGTCCAAGTATTCGCCCGAAAATTCAAACAGCCTGACAACCTTTCTCGGAAAACGAATCAGAATGTCTTTAGCCAATTGAACGCAATAATCTTTTAGGAACATGCAACTTAAAAATTTGTTCAAAATAAAAGTAAAAAGGGTTTATGTGTAAAAAAACCTTTGGTTACCCGCTGTTCTTACGTTTATTAATGCCCAACTTAGCGTTTGCATATGCTAACAAAAAATCAGCATCGGGACTAATACGAAATTTGATAACTGCTAAAGCAAATAACAACACAAAAATCCCACTTCTAAGAAAGATAGCAATCCATCCATGCATGTTGTTCAATGCAAAATAACAAAGGGCATATATGGCCACAGTTATTAAAACTGCATAAACGGTTTTATAGGTAAATGGCTGCATAGAGAACTTTTTGTAAATGAATAATAACCTTACCATATTGTATATAGCAAAGGCAATTAAGTTTGACAAAGCCGAACCATTAATGCCCATTTGCTTCACCAAAAAATAGTTGAGTGGTATGGATATAGACAATAGCAATACACCTGTCAGCACTTCGAATCGCCATAGGTTTGAAGTGCCAATAATCTGGCTGTTTACTCCTGTGCCTGCATCAATAATTTTACTTATGCCAAGTATCAGGATCACAATCTTGCCAGCTTCAAAATCTTTATTGATATTTAGGACCGTAAACAGATCGTTTACATTCAGCCAGATAATAAAAAAAATCAGGAGCGATAACAAAAGCAGGTTTATGCTGGTACGATTATAAATTCGCCGGATCTCTTCATAATTTTTTGTCTTCCACGAGTTAGAAAGCACTGGCACTGTTGCAGAGATGATGCTTCGTTGCGGAACACTTATTGTAGTGGCAATGAAAGTTGCCAAAGTATAAATGCCTACATCCGTAAGTCCTTTTACGCTTACACTGGCGATAATAATAGTGTCGATGTATTGGGCTAATGTGTTAATGATGAGGCTGCCGTAGATCAGCATCATTAAGGAAAAAATTCTCTTTGAAAATTTTTTAGTGACCCTGCTTATTTTGAATGTGATGGTGACACTTTTTTTGCGCACCAGGTACACGATAAGCACTAATGCTATAAACAGATAACAAAACGAAAACCATTTTATAAATCCATCAAAGGTGATCCAGCCAGCAACAAAGCAAAGGATCAATATTAATTGGATTATGCGTAAACCTGTCTCTCTTAAAAAGTTTGTAAAAATACTTCGTTGTGCAAACCATGCAAAGGCTTCAAAAATGGAGAATAACAACAAGCCTAAAGCAAAAGGTAATGTCCAATAATAATAGTTAATAAATAATAGGGAGCGCTCGGAAAACTTGCGAATGAAAAGAGGTTTTAAAAAGATGCTTCCGGCAATCACAAATAAAAAACCCAGCATTATGATAATAAGGCTTAAACCCAACTGATCGTTTTCTTTTTTAGAAAGATTGTTTTTGTAAAAAGGATGAAACTTATAAATGTAGGTGATGACACCAAATGTGCCGAACGAAAAAAAGGTAGCGCTGATATCATTGATCAACCTTGTTAAACCATATTGTTCGGGAGTGAAGATGCCCTGCTTTACGTAGAGGTAAGTGTTTACAAAACCTATGGCAAAACCAATGTAGATAATGATAGATGATAAAATAGTCTGCCGTCTAATGTGTCCCATGCAGCCTGCAATATCTGAATTTCTATATGATGTAATGCTTTTTTTGTATGGACAGGTTATAAATTATGCTCCATTAAAGTAGCGGAGCCGGCAGCAGTTACAAGCTTCACCTTTCTTTCTAGGTTAAAATCTACAGGCTGCAAATTGTAAGATTACAATTATGGTGCGCACATTGTGTATTCGAGTGTACTTACTTTTTTAAGTATAGAAACAGTATTGTTTAAAGCTTTATTTTAGTTGCCACAGATCGTTATTCTATATGAAAATATTTTTACTGATTGCCGCAGTCTTTAGTGTTGGTTTGCACCTGCAGGCGCAAACTACCCCACGCCCAACTGCAAGGCAGCTTAGTTGGCAAAAATTAGAAACTACCGCTTTTCTACATTTTACCGTAAACACTTTTACTGATAAAGAGTGGGGAGACGGTACGGAAAGCCCTTCCATTTTTAATCCAACAAAACTGGATGCAAGGCAATGGGTAAAAGCTTTAAAAGACGGAGGGTTTAAGATTGCCATCATTACTGCAAAACACCACGATGGTTTTTGTTTGTGGCCTTCAAAGTTTACCGGCCATTCCGTTAAAAACAGTCCATGGAAAAATGGCAAAGGGGATGTAGTTAAAGAGGTGGCTGATGCATGCAAGGAATATGGATTGAAGTTTGGCTTTTACCTTTCGCCCTGGGACCGCCACGAGCCTTCGTATGGAACGGCTGATTACAACAACCATTATAAAAATCAACTGAAAGAACTGCTAACCAACTATGGCGAAGTTGCAGAGGTTTGGTTTGATGGTGCTAAAGGAGAAAATGCCAAAGCAATGGAATACGACTTTAAAGGATATTGGAAAATGGTAAGAGACCTGCAGCCAAAGGCTATCATGTTTAGCGATGCCGGGCCTGATGTGCGCTGGGTTGGTAACGAAGCTGGCAATGCAGGAGAAACCTGCTGGTC
>JANPPB010000867.1:0-1520 GCA_031428295.1 Segetibacter sp.
TTTGGTGGTTATGGTAAGAAGAAGGGAGAAGCTGCCGGATTTTTCAGGTATCCTTCGGGCTATGCAGGTAATGCAACTATTTATGCAGCCAATGCACGAGCGTTGTATCCGAATGGATTTTTGCCATTGATCACCTCTGAAATTCTGGACTTTTCGTCTGCTGTTGGTTATCGTACCAAGTTTAGTGGATGGAACTTCGACATCAGCAATACTTATGGCATAAATACATTTGATTTTGGCGTTCAAAACTCAGTTAACTACACACAATTTGTAAACTCAGCCAACAAACAAACTTCGTTTGATGCAGGTGGATTGAAGTTTTGGCAAAACACTTCTAATGCTGACTTCTCCAAAAAATTTGATGTAGCCGAAGGTTTAAACCTGGCAGCAGGTTTGGAGTACAGGGTAGATGCCTTTGGTATTAAAAGTGGCGAGGAAGCATCGTATAAAAACTTTGATGTGAACTCCAGAGCTTCAGCAGCCTCACAGGTATTTCCCGGTTTTTTAAATACAATTGGTGATGACAAAACAAGAAATGCAAAGGCAATCTATACCGATGTGGAGTTGGATGTTACCAAAGCATTCCTTATAACCGGTGCCCTTCGTTTCGAAAACTACAGCGACTTCGGTTCAACCTTGAATTATAAATTATCGTCCCGCTACAAAATCACAGACAACTTTAATTTAAGGGCTTCTGTTTCTTCTGGTTTTAGGGCACCGAGTATGCAACAACAGTTTTTTGCTAAAACCAATACCTTATTTGTTTCTCAGGGAGGTAACCTTGTACCCGTACAGGCAGGTACGTTTACCAACAACAGCAAGCCTGCAGAAATATTAGGGATACCTAAATTACAGGAGGAAACCAGCCGCAGTTATTCAGTTGGTTTAACAGCCAAACCCTTACCGGCATTGGAAATAACCGTGGATGCCTACCAGATTGATATTAAAAACAGAATCATTCTTACCAATAACTTTTCAGGAGGTACCGATGCCAATTTGAAAGCTCAATTAGATGCCGTAGGTGCCAGCACTGCCAACTTTTTTACCAATGCCATTGATACAAGGGCAAGAGGCCTGGAAGCAGTGGTTAATTATACCAAAAAGTTTACCGGCAAGCAAAGCCTTAGGACTACCCTGGCCATGACATTTATTGATAACGAAGTAAAGAATGGTGCTGATGGAAAGCCTAACATCAAAGCATCACAAGCCTTAATTAATAGTGGACAGTTGGGTAACTATTTTAATCGTGAAGATGAGAGCAGGGTTGAAGTAGCCATTCCAAACAACAAGATCAGCTTAACCTTCAATTATAAATACAGCAAATGGGGTGCAATGCTTCGCTTTGTAAATTTTGGTAAAGCCACCTACCTCGATCCTTCAATTAACCCAGCCAATCCGGGTGCATTTCCTGTAAATACATTCACAGGCCAGCGTGAGACTTTAGATCAGGAGTTTGATGGTAAAGTAGTAACCGATCTTTCATTAAGTTACCAGATTACAACGGCGGTTTCGGCTACTAT
>JANPPB010000868.1:0-1925 GCA_031428295.1 Segetibacter sp.
ATTTATTACTGGGAATTGAGCCCGTTTATGATCACCCTTTTTTACTCACGGTACAAGCGGCCTACTTCATTGCGATGAACATTTTACGCCTTAACGCATTTTACAGCACAAGTGGTTTTGACTATATTCGCCCCGGAAGAAAACGCCATCATTACCACACAAAGCATGTAAAATTTTAAGCTATGGGTCAACTGCGAAACAACTGGACTGTTGAAGAGATTTCTAAAATATACAACACCCCTCTTTTAGAATTGATTTATAAAGCAGCTACTGTGCACCGTGAATATAACGATACAGGTGAGGTGCAGGTGTGTACTTTATTAAGCATTAAGACTGGCGGTTGCCCGGAGGATTGTGCCTATTGTCCGCAAGCTGCCCGTTACAATACCGGCCTTGATGTACAGGCATTGATGAAAAAAGAAGAAGTTTTGGCTTACGCCGAAAAGGCAAAAAATGCAGGATCTACCCGTTTTTGCATGGGCGCTGCATGGCGGGAAGTTAGGGATAACCGCGACTTTGACCGTGTGTTGGAAATGGTGCAGGGCGTAAACGAAATGGGTATGGAAGTTTGTTGCACCATGGGCATGTTAACCGAAGAACAGGCAACCAAATTACACCATGCAGGCTTGTACGCTTACAACCATAACCTTGATACTTCAGAAGAGCATTACAGCGATATTATAACCACCCGAACTTATGATGATCGTTTAAAAACACTTGGTAATGTGCGTAAGGCAGGCATAAGTGTTTGCAGTGGTGGTATTATTGGTTTGGGCGAAAAACATGAGGACCGCATAGCAATGTTGCATACCCTTGCTACGTTACCACAGCACCCTGAAAGTGTGCCGATCAACGCATTGGTACCAGTAGCCGGTACGCCTTTACAGCACAATAAAAAGGCAGATATCTGGGACATGGTTCGCATGATTGGAACAGCCCGTATCCTGATGCCTAAAACAATGGTTCGGCTGAGTGCCGGAAGAAATGATATGAGCGTTGCAGAACAGGCATTGTGTTTTATGGCTGGAGCTAATTCAATTTTTGCCGGGGATAAATTATTAACCACGCCCAACCCGGCTTTTGAAGATGATAACGCCATGTTTCAATTGTTGGGCCTGCAGCCAAGGGAAGCTTTTAAGGCAGAGAAGCAGAAGGAAGAAGCGGTACTGGCATAAGAAAATTTAAATTCTTATGTTTCATTATTGGCGCCCCTAATGGGGCGCTTGGTACATGCAAGCCTTGTTTAAATTCAAAGGCTTAAATTTGATAAATGGACTTGAAAGCCACGATAAGACAAAACCCAAAGTTGTTCAAAGAACTTTGTCAAAAGCATAAAGTTCACAAATTGTATGCTTTTGGGTCGGCGATTACCAATCACTTTAACGAAGATTCCAGCGACATCGACTTGTTAGTGGATGTTGATATTCCAGATCCGGCAAACCGGGGCGAAATGCTATTTTCATTATGGGACAAGCTTGAGGCGTATTTTAAGCGCAAGGTTGATTTATTGACAATCAATTCTATCCAAAACCCTTTCTTAAAATCTAACATAGACCGTTCAAAAGAGCTAATTTATGACGGAGAGGCAGAAAAAGTATTTGTCTGATATTTTCATTTCTATAGAACTCGTAGAAAGTTTCATTAAAGATGTCAACACGTATGACCAGTATACATCTGATCTGAAAACTAAAAGTGCCATCGAACGACAATTAGGAATTATTGGAGAAGCGGTTAATAAATATTTGGGAGAACCCGATTCAATAGAATTGTCAAATTCCCGGATGATCGTCAATTTTAGAAATCGCCTAATTCACTCTTACGATAATATTGATGATTCCATTGTATGGTCAATTGTAGCAAGGTACCTTCAACCTCTTAAGCGAGAAGTGATTTCACTTATATCAAAATAAACCTGCATGTACAAG
>JANPPB010000869.1:0-3410 GCA_031428295.1 Segetibacter sp.
GGGATGTTCAAGTGGTTCTCATCCACGCCGTTGGCGGTGATGACGAAGAGAATATCGCCTGCGAGTACGGGTGAGTCTCTTTGATAATATAACCAACTCATCATATCTTTTAAAACTGATGATGGTGCTACAACCGGGCCATAATATTTTGATGATTGGGAACAAGAGAACAGAAAAACAAAAAATGTTATTTTTAATAAATATTTTTTCATTTTTTTAAAATTATATGCATTATTAAGAACGCCTACTTAAAGCCATTATTTAGCAGATTTAATTAATATCATTTAATAGACAACATTATACTCGGTACAATGTTGTCCATTAAATTAATCAAAGCAATTGTCCTTAACAGGATTTAGCCTCTGCCCCAGCCACACATTCCGGACGAGCCCCAGGCACACATTCACTACAATTAGTAGTACCTGTCCAACAGCATTTATAACCGCCACCAGCACTACCAGCCATAATCTGCTTCATTTCTGCCCTGCTCAACTTTCCCTGTATGTTGGCGAGGCTCATTTTTTGAGGTTTCATTTTTAAAAATTTTTTGAATTAAGAAATCTGGTTTGTGCCTGGGCTTTTAGCATCACAAGCTTTGGCCGCCTTGCTCCCGAACTGCAGACTCGGGATAGTACCGCAAGGCTTTTCTCTCAGGGTACTAATCCAAAAGAAAGTATTGTAAATCCTCAATGTGGTAAGCATCGGGGAGTTGATAACCGTTTATAAAAATGGTTGGGGTAAAGCTAATTTCCATCGCTTTGCACCATTTGTCCATCGCCTCAATTTTATCGCCTTGTTTTAATAATTCACCATTCATAGAATATTTTGCAGCAAAGCGTTCATAGTCCTTTGTCTCTGCTAAATACCAATCGTCTAATGCGTGTTTGATTTTAACCTCATCAACTTTCTCTGCTAAAGCTAATAAATGTCTTACTGGTTTAACCGCAGGGTTGCCATCTTCGTTGGCGGCTGTAAAAATAATTTTCACTTTTACATTCGGGTTTTCCGCCAGGAGCCGGTCTATCTTAGGATGTGCCTCAGCACAAGGGCTGCAATAAGGATTACATACTTTTATTATGGTGTTTGTGGCGGCGGGGTTTCCTATGTCTATGCCCAGTCCATCTGCATTTATATCTATCGCTTTTTGTTTCTTCAAAAGTGTTTCAAATATTTCAGCATTAAACTTAATACGCAGGTATTCACGTTTTGTATTTTTAGCTTCCTGTAAACGTAAGAGATACGGCTTTGCTGTAAACCATATTAAAACTGGCAGCAGGTACAACAATAGCAGACTAACCAGGTTGTTTGTTGATAACAGAGGAGGAAGAAAGAAATTATTAGCTACTACATTAATACCGCCCAATATTAATAAAGCCTGTACGGCAAGGCAAAGCACACACCATTGTTTTGCTATCCGCCACTGGTAGTAAACAGAAAAAATGGTATAGGGCAATGTGAGTATATTAAGCCATGCCACCAAGGCAATAGAAATGGTTATTGCATTCCCTGAAAATAATAATGCAAGCAAGCTACCTGTAAAATAAAAAAAGCCTACCTCGCTCCAGCTAAGCCAGCTAAAAATCTTTGCCTGCTTGCCGGTAAGTATTGCGTTACAATTGCCTTTTGCAATACCTGTACATACTTTTTGCAATAAGGGGTTGTTTTTATCTATCTCGTACCAAAGCAAGAGCGTGGTAATTACTACACCTGCAAACAGTAAAAAATATTGCAGGTAAATACCAATTAAGGAAAAAGATGCGGAAAGAGTGCCCGCCTTGATAGTTGTATTTAGAAGTAACAATGAAATAATTACCAGTGCAGCAAATGCGGCAGCAGGTATCAGGGAGTTATAAAATGCTTTTGTTTTGTTTGCTTCAAAGTTTGGTTCTCCTGAATTTTCATTTGGTTCTGCAATCAAATAAACACCTTTCCATTTTTTTAAAAAATCTTCTTTGTTTTCTGTAATAGATTTTGGGTAATTTTTTTGAAATGAACTTATGGCTGTACCGGAAAAATGTGTTACAATAGTTAAAGGACTTTCTCTATCATAGGTATAAGCAAGAAATGGAACGGGCAACTCATCAATTTTGTTGGTGTCAATTTTGCCGGCCCCGTTTGGTATGTTCCATTTATGTAAAGCATCACTTATACAAAGCAGCCCCGGCCAGTCAGGATGATTTTGTAACGTTTCGTTTACCGATGCATTATTTACTTTCACTTTTAGCAACCGCAAGAATGCAATTGTTGCCTTTACGTTTGGTTCATATTGATTAAACATATTAAGCCCTTTATTTTTTTAAAATAATACGCCTTACACTTGCTCCAAAAAAGAAGCGAATAAAAATAAACACTGAAAAAATAATGTGGGGGTGATTTTGAAATGCCTGATGAAAGTAAATCATTTTTTAAATGGTTTATATTACTCAATATTAATTTTTTGCAAAAGGCAGTAGAGTTATTTTACAGTAGGTGAGCACTAATAAATCATCATAGGTTTCTCACAATTGTTTGCAAGGCTACTTATTAATATTTAGATACAGGTTCCCGCCTTTGCAGGTGTTCTTCACCTGCAAAAAGAGAGGGAGGAGGAAGCTGTTGGTGAAGAACACCCAACAGCGGCGCAGATATTTAGATACAGGTTGCCTGAGGTTTAAAACTATAATGCATTTACGCATTAGGCTTTGGCAAAACAACTAATGGTCTGCCCTGATGTTCCTCCGTGCTCTATGACATTATGGTTTAGAGAAATGAAAAGTAAATTAACCAGGAGTTTGAATTAAGGATAGCATGCTGTAGAGGTGTTGCTTTAAAATTCTATGATTCTTTCTATCGTTAGAGCTCAAAAAACTTAAACCGTCTTAAACCACAAAGGCGTTTTATTATTGGGATCGCCGTTATAGCTAAAAAACAACTCCTCTCCTTTTTTTACATCCCTGATAGTTTTTACCGACATGTTTTGTGCTTCATAGTCCTGCTCATACTCGCAATTGGGTTCAAAGCTATGGTTGTACATAGAAACATAACCTAATGCAACACATGCCTGCCTGGTGCTTTTACCCCACTCAAAAATGTAGTGATACAGTTTGGTTCCCTCTACGTGTTTACGGTCTTTAACCGATAAAATAACCACCGGCGAAATTTCTATAACGGTACCTGCAGCTATGTTTTTTTGGGTAAACACACCACGTCCTCCTTTAATTGATGGCGCTATAAACAGAAAGGGTAACAGCATAGATAACGATTGGCAGCGAATATAAAGAATAGAGATGGTGGCTGCATTCCAAATTGTCTCAGCATTTTCAATTCATGTGATTAACCTGAATGCTGCCCAACTGGCAAAATTCGTAGAAGCTGGCTAAGCCTTAAACAATAGCATAATAAAAGATGCTATGAAAATATATAAGTACAAG
>JANPPB010000870.1:0-13978 GCA_031428295.1 Segetibacter sp.
GAAGGGATGTTCCGAAATATCCTGCCTTCCGGCTGTAAAATCAAAGCCCAGAATGCCTGCAATCTGTTGGCCCCATTTCCATTGTACATCCTTTGGAAAGTGTTGGTGTAGAAAGTATGTATCGGGCTGGGGAAATGCTTGCAGCTCATTTAATAATTCCTGTAAAGGCTGCTTTACCCCGTTAAATATCTTATCTAACATTTGTACCGTAGCACCTCTTTCATATTCATTCAGCAAGGCATCGTACCTGTTTTGAGCATATCCTAAAATGTCTGCCTCCTGCTTTTTAAGTTCAATTATTTCAGATAAGAAAGGTTCAAATAAATTATAATCGTTGCTTCTCCTTGCCTTAATCCATGCATGGTAGGCAAGCGAAACGGTTTCGCTCATTTTGCGTACAAAGGCTGAAGAAAATTTTTTTACCTTATTGTAATCTTCCAGCGATAGTTCTATATTTTTTTTTTGACGTTCATTTAAATCACCCCGTTCTTTCAAATTGTTTAAAAGTTCACCGGTTTTCTCCTGCACAAAAAGCTCATGTGCTACTTCGGTCAAAGTTGCTAATTGCTGTCCTCTAAAGCCGGCTCCTTTAGCAGGCAGGTAGGTTTCCTGGTCCCATTGCAAAACTGCCGCAGCATATTTTACATCTGCAATTTTTCGCATGGCGGTTACATATTGCTGGTATAAATCGGGGGATGAAGGGGAAGAACACATTGTTGAGTAATGAAAATGTGAAAGGGTTGAAGAATTGAATATCTATAAAAAATTTTAAACAGTTTAGGTCGCTGTACAACGGACGAAATTTTATCAAATTGCATTGCTCCGCCATTTGTTCATGCTCCTACCTACTTCATAGCACCCGATTAACTATTGGTAACTCATACAACCACAATTGAAATAATGCACCTACAAATACTATTTAAAACATTTATCCTACATTCCTTTCTCAAATTATGTCAACTAAGTTTTTCACCAACCATAATGGCAATTCACTTCTTAAAAAATTTGCTGGCGCTTTTGAGCATATAGCAAACATTTACGCGTTTCATGCGGTGGTCGCATACTTTAGAGCTTCCGGGTATTACGCTATTAGAGAGCATTTAACAAAAGTGCAAAAGAGAAAATTTGATAATTATTAAACTTTACGCAATTAGTGCAGATATATACGAGGCGTTTACACTAACGGAGGCCGAAGAGAAAGAAGCTTGATTAATTGTTTTAAAAGTATACCCATGCCCGACATAAAACTATTTGAAAGCAAAAAAATACGCAGCCATTGGGATGCCGATGCAGAGAAATGGTATTTTTCTGTAGTGGATATTATTGAGGTGTTAACGGATAGTCCCCGCCCCAGGAAATATTGGAAAGCCTTAAAGACAAAGCTGAAAGCAGAAGGAAGTGAGTTGTCCCAAAATATGGGACAACTGAAAATGGCTTCCGAAGATGGAAAACTTTATCTAACCGAGGTAGCCGATACTGAACAACTCTTCCGGCTAATACAGTCCATTCCCTCACCCCAAGCAGAACCCTTTAAGCAATGGCTGGCAAAGGTGGGTTACCAAAGAGTTGAAGAAAGCCAAAACCCCGAGATGAGCATTGACAGGGCAATGGAAAATTATTTAAAGCTTGGCTACAGCAAAGAGTGGATAAACTATCGCCTGAAAAGCATTGAAGTAAGAAAAGATTTAACCGATGTCGAGGGTTTGCCATCATACAGCTAATAGCAAAAATTTACCAGCTTTACAGTATTTTGAATTGCTTTAATTAAAATAGCCAAATGAAACCAGAAAAAGAAAATCAGCTTTATTTGCTTAACGATCTATCAAAATTGATAGACGAAAGCAATCAAAATGCTGTTGCGCAACTAAACAGTTCTTTAGTTATATTATTCTGGCAAATTGGCAAGCGAATAAATGAAACCATTCTCGAAAACAAACGGGCCGATTATGGAAAGCAGATTGTCGTTACACTGTCACGACAATTGGAATTGAAATACGGAAGAAACTTTGAAGAAAAAAACCTGCGCAGAATGTTGCAGTTTGCGGCACAGTTTTCCGAAATACAATTTGTCGTTTCGCTGTCACGACAATTGAGCTGGTCCCATTTTCTGCAATTGATCCCCCTTAAAAATATTGAAGCAAGATTATTTTATGCTCAACTGGCATCTGGTGGAAGGTTAGGGGTTAGAGCGCTGCGAAAACAGATACAAGGCAAAACTTTTGAACGCACCCTCATAGCCAATATTCAAAACAATACAGGCAACACTCCAATTCACAATCATTTTAAAGATCCCTATTTTCTGGATTTTTTGGGTCTTAGAAACACCTACCTCGAAAAAGACCTGGAAGCAGCTATTTTACAAGAATTGGAGCGTTTTATACTGGAGTTAGGCAAGGGCTTTGCATTTGTGGAGCGACAAAAAAGAATGATTATTGACAGTGAAGACTTTTACTTAGACCTTCTGTTCTATCATCGCACCCTTAAGCGCCTCGTAGCCATCGAGCTAAAACTTGGCAAATTTGAAGCAAGGCATAAGGGCCAAATGGAATTGTATTTAAAATGGCTCAACCGATATGAAAAACAAGAGGGTGAAAATAGTCCTATTGGGTTGATACTTTGTGCCGAAAACAGCCGCGAACAGGTAGAATTGCTGGAAATGCATAAGGACGGAATTATGGTTGCCGAGTATTGGACTGAGCTTCCGCCTAAGAAGGAGTTGGAACAAAAAATTCATACAATTTTACTGGAAGCAAAACAAAGACTTGACATACTACAAATTGACAAACCCTGACGGGCCCTTGACTAAAAAGAAAGGGTAGATGTGGTATTTACATAATGGAGCCTGAAAGGGAGGAATAAAATATTAAGACTATGGCAAACACTTTACACGGCAGGGTATTCGACTTTTTAGAAAACTATAGAAAAAGCCATCCTGATTTTTTTTATTGGTTAAGAGATCGAAACACAAAAAACAGGCTGTCGGACGGTTTTTGGTTTCAGGGAACTGAAAATTATGCCTTTGTTGGATTGTACAATCGCGGCGGCGGAACTAATATGACCCGAAGTTTTGGCCTGGTCTTTATTGACAAGCCTAATGGCAAAATATACTGCCACCTAGAGGTGGTTTTTAACGAAGAGACAGATACCAACATCCTGAATTTCTATAACAAAGTAATGGAAATGCTTACTGGATTTGAACAGCAGCATAAAACCAAGTTTTACAAAGTTCTTTCAAAAGAAAACGGCTTTGAGGCTGCAAAAGATTTCTTAAATACTGAGAAACCTAAAGTAGATAACCTGATACATCAACTTGGTGTAAGCGAATTATTTATAACAGAGGAAGCCTTTCAGCAAAAGTTCCAACGGGTATTATCATTCAGACAAGCCGGAAAAATTCTCTCCTCTGAAATCAATACAAAAACTTTTATGACTAACGCACCCCTCAACCAAATCCTTTACGGCCCTCCCGGCACGGGTAAAACCTACCACACGGTTAACAAAGCGGTTGCTATTGCCAACCCTGCATTTGCATTCGATGGTAAAAGCCGTCTTGAAATTAAGGCCGAATACAATCGGTTAAAAGCGAATGAGCAAATTGAGTTTATCACCTTTCACCAAAGCATGACTTACGAAGATTTTATAGAAGGCATAAAACCAATAAAGCCCGAGGTAAATGATACTTACGTAAAGTATGATGTAGTGGACGGTATTTTTAAGAAGATTGCAAAACGAGCGGCAACTCAACCAAAGCTGCAGGCCAGTATGTTTTCATTGTCTCCGGAGGAATATGAAAATGCAAGTTTGTATAAAATTTCATTAGGTAATACGGCAATACCCGAAGATGAACAGATATATAAGTATTCCATTGAAAATGGATATATAGCATTAGGTTGGGGAGGAGCCAATGATTTTACTGGCAGGAGTGAGCATGACATTGCTCAAATGGTTCCATCCATTATAGAAAAGTTTGAAGTATCGATACCAAATGGAAGCGACTGGATGACCTGCACCCCGGCGATGCCGACCTGAAACAAATGTTTGCATACAACCTCTTTTGGAAGTGCGATATGAGTATCCTTCTATACCCTGCTCAATCATCTGCATCAGCAAAAGGGATCTACCATTCACACTTATTAGAAAATGAAATGGATACATGTTGTTCGGTGGAAGTAATTACAGTTATTGATAAGAACGGATTATTAGACAAGGAAATAGGTGGCAAAATATTGACAATCGTTTTGCCAACCGCTTTACACGAAAATTAAGAATTAACAAGAAGGCAAAAAACTGAAACCAATACCCAATACGGGGTGCCAATTAAAAAAATCCAACCATAACTTAAACTGCCGTCAACCTATGTAAATGTCTTAATGCTTTTAGCTCTATGGTGATTGTTTAATAAACTGTTCCTGTGGTCTTTTTTTAATCATGGCTCAACCTGCTTACGCAAAAATGTATAATATTTCAAATACTTATTCTTTAGAAATGTTCAACCACTTATATTTGCAACCCGAAAAGGCGAGGTAGCTCAGCTGGTTAGAGCATCGGATTCATAACCCGAAGGTCGGCAGTTCAAGTCTGCTTCTCGCTACAAAAGGTCATCAGAATATGGTGGCCTTTTTTTACGCTTTGATGTTTACAATTTATTTCTTCCCCTTGCAATAAGCATTCTCCTGTTATCTCCAACAAATGAAATGGCAGATTGCAATGAAAATTTAGTCAATAGTTACTCAACCTTCTTCATAATCAGATACCTGCAAGTTTTTTATTTTTATGATATGATGTTTTAATAATTTAATTGTTAAGTAAGTTTGAAGATATTGCCTGAAATTTCAGTTGTACCAACTGCTTTATTTATGTACAGAAGAATATTATTACTCTTAAATATTAAACCTCACGAATCGGCACTAGTCCGCAAATTGTTTACTGTACAGTTTTTTTTGGGTATTGCTACAGCATTTTATTTTACCAGTACACTGGCCATGTTTTTGTCAACCTATAAAATTGACACTTTGCCTTTGGTGTATATTTTTTCGGCTGTTGCCCTTATGGGCTTCAACCGGGTATATGCCTATTTGGATGAAAAGCTCAACTCTCCCCGGCTACTCGAAATTGTAATATTGTTTTCTGCAAGTGCGGTTCTCCTGTTTTGGATATTACTCACTTTCTTAGATTTTCATTCGCTTAAGCTAATTATCTCAGCCTCTTATATGATCATTTACATGTTGGTGGGTTATGCTTTTTGGGGCATGGCTTCCATCATGTTTAATATAAGAGAGAGCAAGCGGCTGTTTTCAATTGTAGGAGCAGGCGACATTCCGGCTAAAATGCTGGGTTATTTTTCAGTCTCTGCCTTAATACATGTAATGAGCATTTACAACTTGTTGTGGGTGTCAATCGGCTCTTTTATTATTGCTTTTTTATTAATGAAGCGCTACCAAAACCAGGGCTTTATTGTAGCCAACGACCCTAATGAGCCCCACGATCACATATCCGAAGACGAAAATATTTCGGTTACAAAAACCATATTAAAACGCTTTTTTTATAACCGGCTCATTCTTTACATCGCCATTCTTTCGGTGGTTGCCTACGTAGTATTTGCTTTTATTGACTTTACATTTTTGGCTGACATAAAGGAGAAGTACAAGAAAGGAGAGCAAATGGCAACCTTTATAGCCATATTTTTTGCTGTAGGTCGCATTTTTGCTATTGCCATTAAATTACTGTTCAGTAGCCGCATGATAGCCCGCATTGGACTAACAAATAGCTTACTGGTTACACCCGTATTGCTGCTGATTATTTGCCTGGTAATCATACTTTCCGACCCCAGCCTTAAATCTCACCTGCTAATATTCGGCTTTATGGTACTGCTTACCGAAGTTTTGAGATCGGCCCTGCAGGAGCCGGTTTTCTTCATTCTTTTTCAGCCGTTACCCCCACATGACCGGCTAAGGGGCCACCTGGTAGCAAAAGGTTATACCATGCCATTTGCCTTGATGGGCGTAGGTACGTTTTTGTATTTCTTTATGAAGAAGAAACACGAAATGCCCATCACACTGGTTGCTCAAATACTAATTGTATTTCTAATTTTTTGGATTGTAGCCGTGTTGCTCATCAAAAAACAATACTTAAGAACGTTAATCAACTCACTAAAGAAGGGATATTTTACAGGAACTGAATTGTTTTTGAATGACGATACGGTAATCAACTCACTGGTTTCTAAAGCAAAAAGTAGCAATCCCCTGGAAGTGATACATGCGCTTAACCTGTTGGAACGTTCAGGTTACAAGGAGATTTACGCACTACTTCTGAAAAACTTATCGCACACAAAAAACGAAGTGAAAGAATATGTGCTGTCGCGAATTATTAACAACAACATGACGAGTGCTTTGGCTTTGATTGAGCAACAAATCCAGGACTCTCAAAATGAAAAAGAAACCCACCCGGAGTTAATTAAGGCTTATTACTTTTTAGAAAAAGACCTGGGCAAAACGGAACCCATTGACTTCAACCTGCTTTCGGCAATCGAGAAAAAATCAGCTATCATTGGCTTATTACACAGGCACGATGAGGAAATTGAAACGATGGTACTAGCCGAGTTAGAAAATATGACGCAGCAACATACTGCTGAAAAATTATTGGTATTAGATATCATCACAGAAACTTCGGGCCTTGTATATACCCAATTACTCAAGACGCTTTTACTTGACAAGCATTCGCAGGTTTATAAAAAAGCCATTGAGGCAGTGGGCAAATTAAAAGACTACAACCTGTTTAATGAAACCATTGAGGTGGCAGTTAAACACCATGCCTATGCTGCCTTGCAACGTAGCCTGCTATACTATGGCGATGAAGTTTTTTCAAAAGATTACTGGGATGCATCAACCATCCCCGATCCTTTAATAACCACAATTATCAAAACAACCGGAAAAATAAAAGGAGAGGAATCATCTAAATTCTTATTTACACTTTTGGTATCTCATCCTAAATATGCTGATGCTGTTATTGACTCATTGTGGCTGAAAAAAGCCTCCCCCCAAGGGATTGACAAGAAAAATACAGATGCATACATTCAACATAAAATTGAACAAACCAAGGTTAAAATTTTGTACTACAACGACCTTATAACCCTGTCAGCTTTAGGGCTGTTAAAAGAGGCTATTGGCAGAGAATTAAAATACGATCTGCATTTTCTTTTAAAAGCCTTTGCAATACAATTTGACCGCCCCAAAGTGGACAGGGTAATTGAATTGTTGCAACTGGACAATAAGGCGAGAATTTATAATGCCATTGAAGTTCTGGAGCTTATTTTGCCTGGCAAGTACTTTAACCAGTTAAATATTTTGGTTGAATTAATGAACGACATTGAAGAGGACCAGGTGCTTTTACCCAGGTCGCACGATCTGAAAGGCATCCATATTATTGAGGAAGTTTTAAAAGACAATAAGGCTAACTTTAGCGAATGGACGAGGTCGGTTGCCTGCTTTATGATTCCCAAACTAAACAAAAACGATTTTTCACTTCAACTGCTAAAAAGCAAAGTGGTTAAGGAAGAAGTATTGTTTAATGAAACAAGAAACTACGTTTTATCCATGTTAAAATAACAAGTATGTTATTAATTGAGAAGGTATTGATCTTACGTTCATCCGAAATTTTTCAAAACACACCAGAAACCGACCTGGTGGATATTGCCGGAATTTTGGAAGAAGTTTATGTAGATACCAATACTATCTTATTCTCGAAAGGCGATATAGGAAATTGCATGTATTTTATTTTTAAGGGTAAGGTAAGCATTCACGACGGTGCCCATAACCTGGCAGTACTAGGCGAAAACGAAATAGTGGGAGAGCTTTCTGTACTGGATGCCGAAAACAGGTCGGCCAGTGCCACCACCATTGATGAATGTATTTTATTAAAATTGGAACAGGAACCTTTTTATGAGATACTTATGAACAATGCCGAAGTGTTGAAAGGCATTTTAAAAACGCTGTGCAGAAGGATAAGGGTAATTAATCAAAAGAGTATATCGATGGCCAAATCAAACTGAGATGGCAACTTTAGCTTTAATCGCCTCAAAATGAATTTCTTTTTGCTTTTGACGCCGCTGCTTCGATGTTTGTGTAAAATAGTGATGCTTTTCCAGAAATCTTATTTGTAATAAATTCCAATCCTGGTAATTCTCAACAATTTTCTTTACCAAAAACTCCTCATACAATCCTTCTCCAATGGTAAAAAAATCGTTTCTACCCAGGTAATCAAGGTCGGAGTCGCATAAAATTTGCTCCATCAGGTTTTGAGGTTGTTGCGGTACTTTAGTAGCTCTGATCATTCCCATAACTTTTTCTATTTGGATATGGCTAAAACCAAAGCTTTCCAATTCAGGCCTGGCAATTCTACAGCTTTCTTCCTCATGGCCGCTATAGACATTTATAAATCCAATATCGTGGTAAAGGGCACTTATTTTAATTAACAGAAGGTCTTCTTTATTGGTAATACCCTCCTTGCCGGCAATTAACTCAGCTTGTTTAAGTACATCGAGTGTATGATCAACATTGTGGTATGTTAATCTGGGGGACAACCTGGTTGTAAGTTCCTTGATAACCAGTTTTTGAATTTCAGGGAAAGAAATCATGAAATATAAATTTTGTGTCTACTAATAAAGCGTACAATAACCCAACATATAGTTTATTTCCTTTTTTTAAAGCTTATAAAACCAATTGAAAAACAAAAGTTAAGGTGAATTTAACTATTTCAAAACTTTTATGTGTTTGCTTTTGCTTCGTCAACAAAATACATTTCAATGTCCCCCATGCTTTTAGCCCATATTTTGCTTCTTAAGGTACAATTAAAATCATCTTTAATTATATGGTAAGTACTACCCTAAATATTCATCTTTCCTGTTTCGCTACACCATTACAGCCTCCAAACAATATTTACCTTGTCGTCCCCATAGGTAGTAAGCAAATTTTTTACGACAACACTTCCTGCAACAACCGGTCCGGTATTTATTCTAATCCTCATTCAAATGGAATCTCCGAAAGTTGTCACCTTTGCTCTTTAAAATTTTCAATAAAAATCTCTCATCTCTATTGCAGCATTAACAACATCGTAAAGATGGGTATTGTTCTTACCGGGCAAGCCTTAGACAAAGATAAAATCATCTCCCTTGTTCTAAATTTTTTCAATGTCATACTTTACTATGATGCCGCCAAATAAAATGAAATACCGTCTACGTATGTACGAATTCTTTACGCATCATAGTTCACTAATCACAGTAGGCCTTTAAAATCTGCAAAAAATACATTTACCTGCGGGTAACAATTACACACAACCATTTATAACTCTTGCTTTATACCCATTCTATAAAATTAAAATTATAGGGGTTGAAATTAATACGATAATAGCGCTTCAAGTTTTTGCTGAACCTTTTGTGCATTCGGCAACATTGCATTTTCGAGAACAAGATTAATGGGAACGGAAGGTAAATTGAGTGCCCCTATAGTTACTACCGGGGCGTCTAATGAATGATAGCATTCAGTTGATATTCTAAACGACAGTGCCTCTGCAAAAGAATTATTTATTGGTTCTTCGGTAACTATCAGGCACTTTCCATGGCGCCGCACCGTTTCAAAAATCAATGCTTCATCTAAAGGAAATAAGGTACGCAAATCCAAAATTTCAATTTTACCTGCAAAAGCAGCGGCTGCACTTTTAGCCCAGTAAACACCCATTCCATACGTAATAACGCAAACAGTCTCGCCCTTACTCGTTTTTGCAGCGTCGGCTTTCAACACAATGTTTGCCTTACCCAATGGTATAATATAATCGCGTGATGGTTCAATGCGTTTAGCATCTTCAGTACCCGGCACTTTGCTCCAATACAATCCTTTATGCTCCAGCATAATTACCGGGTTCGGATCTAAAAATGCTGCCTTCATCAGCCCTTTCATATCAGCCGCATTCGATGGAAAACAAATCTTTATCCCCTTTATGCTGAGCAGTGTACTTTCTATACTTGCGCTATGGTAAGGGCCTCCCCCGCCGTAAGCCCCAACAGGAATACGCAAAATCATACACACCGGAAATTTGCCTGCTGTTAAATAGCAAGATTTAGATACTTCTGTTACCAGTTGATTGAACCCGGGAAATAAATAATCACCAAACTGAACCTCAACAATGGGTTTAATACCAACAGCAGACAATCCTACGGTTGAACCAATAATATAAGCCTCCTGTATGGGCGTATTAAACACACGATGATCGCCAAATTTTTCAGCCAAGGTTGCCGCTTCTCTAAATACCCCGCCCAATCTTCTGCCTACGTCCTGGCCATACAAAATACATTCATTATGCTCGTGCATAATTTCTTCTATGGCATGCAAGGCAGCATCCACCATCATTACTTTTTCAGCACCCTGGGGTTGGCGAATACCCTTTTCTTCAATTACGGCTGTATCGGCAAAAATATGATCAGTCACTGTTGAGGGTTGCGGATCCGCAGCCTTAACAGCACGGTCAAAAGCATCCTCCACCAACTGTTCAACCTTCTTTTCTATTTCAACTATTTCAATATGTGTTACTCCATCGCTTACCAACACATCACGCAGTTTTGGTAAAGGGTCGTACAAACCATGCTTTAGCAGGTCTTCTTTGGTTCGGTAAAACTCCCGGCGAACGCCGCTGGTATGATGGGCCAGTAAAGGCACCCGGGCATGAACCAGTATTGGTCTGCGCTCTTTTCTTGCATAGCCAATAGCAGTTTCCATTGTTTCATAACTGGCTAAAAAGTCACTGCCATCGCACTGCATTCGTTTCATGCCTTTAAAGCCGGCCGCATATTCAAAAGCATTCATAGCACGTGCTTCTTCGGCACTAACACTTATGCCCCATTGATTGTCTTGCACCAGGTATACTATGGGTAACTGTTTTAATACAGCAAATTGAAATGCTTCACTAACTTCTCCCTCCGTTAAACTATTATCGCCAAAAGAGCACAACACTACCGGGGCCTCTCCATTTATGCCTTTTTGTATTAATGTAGATTGAATACGCTCCAGGTATTGTATACCCTGGGCAATACCGGTTGTAGGTATAGCTTGCATACCGGTTGCACTGCTTTGATGTATGATAGTTGGCTTATTGTTTCCCCTATTGTTTGGGTGACAATAATAAGACCTGCCCGCACTAAAAGGATCGTCGGCCTTGGCCAGTAATTGCAGCATTAATTGGTATGGAGTAAAACCAAGCGATAATAAAAGGCTGTCGTCGCGGTAATATGGACTTACAAAATCACAGGAAAGCAGGTGTAAACCTGTTGCTATTTGAATGGCTTCGTGTCCCCGGCTTGCTGCGTGTACATATTTGCAAGTTTGCCTGTTGGCTTCAAAAGTATCTGCCATGCTTTTGGCAGTAAAAAGACAGTTGTAAGCTTGCAACAATATCTGAGTGTTCAGCATGTAATTTTTTCATAAACGTTCGTAAATCACCGGTAAGCTCTATCAAAAAAATTGAATCCCGAAACTAAACCGACCAATCAATCAAAGAATATCGTGCAATAACAGTAAAATAAAAATGAGCACAAAAAAAATGTATGATAGTTGTAAAAATATACAATTATCATACATTACTATCATAGAAACTATCGAACGGTAAAAGCAAAATACAGTTAGTTAAACACTACAATTTTTTATTTTGACAGTAGTAAACTGTTATCACTTAGACCAATTTTTTTATGCAAATGGCCAAGCTATGCAGCACTCCGATCATTACTTTATTTCCAGTTCAAACAATCTTTCATCTTCAAAAAATCCTTCCAGAACATCACCCACTACACACTCACCAACACCTGCAGGTGTACCTGTAAATATCAGGTCGCCAATGTTAAGCGAAAAATAATTTGAGATATGGGCTATAATTTCATCAAAGCTAAACAGCATATCAGATGATATTCCTTTTTGCACTTCTTCACTATTCTTTTTTAATGTAAAGTTGATGGGTTGTCTGTATATATCAGCAGGCACTTCTTTCCATGTACCTACAACTGCGGAGTTATCCCATGCCTTTGCTTTTTCCCATGGTAAACCTTTCGATTTTAATTCGGCCTGTATGTCACGTGCGGTAAAATCAATACCCACTGTAACACCATTGTAATACTTGTTTGCCTGGCGCTCCGAAATGTATTTACCATTTTTACAAATGCGTAAAACCAATTCAAGCTCGTAATGCAATTCGTTACTAAACTCAGGATAATAAAATGGGGTATGAGGTTGAAGTAAGGCGCTTTTGGGTTTCATAAAGATTACCGGCTCATCGGGCACATCGTTTCCCAGTTCCTTTGCATGATCTACATAATTGCGGCCAACACAAAATATTTTCATAGAATAGATTTTTATAAAATAGTAAGTAAGTAATTACGTACAGGAGCTGTTACAAATACATTGCTTGCCGGGTAACTACTTAGATTATATTTTAATGTCAGTATATAACGCAAAATGTATATTATATTATATGATTGACTTATTATTTATTAACTCCATGGATCGGTCAATACCAATGGTGGCAAAGTTTTCTATTACTTCAATGCACTTATCAATTTTAAGATTTACAATTGGCTGCTCAGTAGCACTCCATCGTCCTAACACATAATCAACCTGGCCACCCTTACAAAAATCGTTGCCAATACCAAAGCGCAATTTAGGATAAGCATCGGTTCCTAACACTGCCTGAATATCCTTTAAACCATTATGTCCGGCATTACTTCCGCCCGGTCTCAGGCGTATTTTTGTTAAAGGAAGTGCAAGGTCATCAACCACCGTTAAAGTATTGGCAACAGCAATCTTTTCCTTATCCATCCAATATTTAAATGACCTGCCACTCAGGTTCATAAAAGTGGTAGGCTTTATACAGATAAAAATTTTGCCCTTCCATTTTACCTCTGCAACTTCTGCCAGCCGTTGAATTGAAAATAATCCTCCATGTTTAGTTACAAAACCTGTAACCACATCAAAACCTGCATTATGGCGTGTAAAAGCATACTCGTTTCCAATGTTTCCCAGCCCAACAATCAAATATTTATTCATATAAAAACTTACCGGCAAAGTTTTAGGTATCGGGTGCTTTTAAATTGGTACAATTTCCCTCAC
The DNA here is from genome assembly GCA_031428295.1 of Segetibacter sp. Classification (GTDB taxonomy): domain Bacteria; phylum Bacteroidota; class Bacteroidia; order Chitinophagales; family Chitinophagaceae; genus Segetibacter. The sequence goes on from JANPPB010000870.1 coordinate 13,143, forward strand.
CCACCAGCATTAAGAAAAGGACAATAAAATTAATAATATAAGTAGAGATCGTAAAATTTCAATCCCATGAACGTAAAAAAACCCTGAAAAGACTTTAATCCATTCGTAGTTACTACTTCCTCCTTCATAAAAATTTGCAAAGGCTACGTGAAATATACATTCATAAAAAAACCCGGCAAAAATGCCGGGTTCCTATATTCCAGTTACTCTGGTAATTATTTTTTCTTTTCGTCCTTAGACTCTTCCTGCTTAAGCTGGCGGGTCATAACTACTGTGGCAATAGGAATTCGGGGACTGTTCAAAATTTCAAGGTTCTCAACTTTTACGTCTTCAACCCGTATATTTTCGTTCAGCTCCAGTTTGCTAATGTCAAGGCTAATAAATTCTCTAAGGTCTTTAGGCAGCGCTTTTACTTTTAAAGATTTCATTTTAGTAACCAGTTTACCACCTGCTTTTACACCAGCTGGAGTTCCAACATATTTTAGAGGTAATGTTGCAATGATCTTTTTGTCATCTACGAGTTCCAAAAAGTCGAGGTGAATAAGCGCATCCGACACTTTATGAAATTGAAGATCCTTTAAAATACACCGGTACATGTTACCTTCTACCGTAATTTCAGCAATTTGAAATTCAGAAGTATATACAATAGTTTTAAAAGCTGATGCTGGTGCAGAAAAATTTACTTCGGTATTGCCACCGTAAATTACAGCAGGCACAAGTTGCTGAGAGCGAAGTTGGCGGGTGGCTTTTTTTTCCGCTTTCGGTCCTCAGTTGTCCTTCGATAGTAATTGTTTTCATTATTAATAATTTTTATGAGGCGCTATGGTATGGAATTT
>JANPPB010000871.1:0-7070 GCA_031428295.1 Segetibacter sp.
TCAACCAATTCGTTTGAAGCAATGAAGACGGTTGAGATCATCGAAAAAATTTACCGCTCTGCTAAAAAATTAAATGCCCGATAAAGCGTTTAATCTAAAACTTAAATTAAATAATGTTAAGCAGGGCTTGTAATAAGCCCAAAAAATGGATAAAGCAAACCCGGTGCAACAATCATCAACTTAACAAACTGATGATTTTAAATTTGATGCCTGTTATTAACACTTACTAAATACCTAAATGATACTTTCGATTATTTGTCCCACATACAACGAGGAAAAATATATAGCTGACACGTTGGATAGTTTCCTCAGTCAAAAGTATCATTCATTCGAACTCGAAATTCTCATCTGCGATGGGAGATCTATAGATGCAACTCGAAAAATTATAGAGGAATACAGCAATCGCTATCCCTTTATAAGAATGATAGATAATCCCCAACGCAAGACTCCATTTGCTTTTAATGCAGGTTTAAAAAGTGCTAAAGGTGACTATGTAGCCATACTGGGTGCTCATGCCAAATACCAGCAGGACTACCTGCAGGTTTGCTACGAAGAATTAATTAAGAGCGGGGCAGCAGGATGTTCAGGTCGAATAATTACCAAATCATCATCGGGCAGGTACGAACCCAAATTGTGCGAATGGGTATCGCTGAGTATTTTTGGAGTTTCATCCAATTCATCGCGTACCATTAAAGAAGGATATGCCCATTCGGTGCCTTACCCGGTCTTTAAAAAACAAGTGCTGCTTGACCTGGGTGGGTACGATAACACCCTGGAGCGTAACCAGGACAATGATATGAACCAGCGCATTTTAGATGCTGGCCATACACTGTACAGTACCTGGAAAACATGGTGCTATTATCGGCCGCCATCAAATTTAAAAGCACTCATGAAATATGCGGTAAAAAATGGCTTTTGGAATGCCAAGAGTGTTCGCATACATGCCCGGTCCATGCGCATCCATCATTTTATACCTTTCTTTTTTACGCTGGGGCTTATACTTCTGGTACTTGCCGGACTTACCGGGCTGATACTCTTCAAGTCAACATGGTTTTTAAATCTATTGGCACTATCAATAAGCCTGCATCTTTTAATAGGGCTGTTATTTACTATACGTTCTTTAAAATATGAAAATGATGGGCGGAAGATTGTACTACCGTTCGTCTTTTTTGCGTTTCACTTTTCTTATGGTTGGGGAACCCTCAAAGGTTTTTTAAAAGGCAAAAATGCCTGACCCAAATCAATATCCAATATCTCCTATGAAAATTCCATTCTCGCCACCCTTTATTGATGATGATGTTATTGATGAAGTGACTGCATCACTAAGAAGTGGTTGGATAACTACCGGCCCTAAGGTAAAAGCTTTGGAAAAAGCCACTGCTGCTTATGCAGGAGTCGATCATGTTTTATGTGTTAACTCAGCAACCTCTGGTCTTATGCTGGTGTTGCATTGGCTGGGCATTAGCAGGGGCGATGAGGTAATTATTCCGGCATATACTTATTGTGCAACAGCTTTGTCTGTAATGCATATTGGTGCAGTGCCCGTTATGGTTGATGTTGATAATGATTTTAATATAAGCGTAGAAAAAATAAGGGCTGCCATCACCCCAAAAACAAAAGCAATTATGCCGGTAGATTTTGCCGGCTGGCCATGCGATTATAATGGTATTTATAACCTGGTAAACGAGGCTGCCATTAAAGGGTTGTTTACACCTAAAGGTGAAGTCCAGCAGCAATTGAATAGAATAGCCATTGTAGCTGATGCTGCGCATTCTTTTGGAGCAGGTTATTTCGGCAAAAAAACAGGAAGCCTTGCTGATATTACTGTTTTCTCTTTTCACGCAGTAAAAAACCTTACTACCGCCGAAGGTGGGGCCATTTGTATAACTATGCCGGCGCCATTTGATAATGCGGCCATATATAAAACCTTGCGCTTATGGACGCTGAATGGTCAAACCAAAGATGCTTTTAGTAAAAGCCAGGCAGGCGGATGGAGGTATGATATTGTATACCCCGGATTTAAAATGAATATGCCTGATGTGTGTGCGGCTATTGGTCTTGCTCAAATACGCAAGTACCAAACAGAAATTCTGGTAGCACGCAAACGCGTTTTTGATTACTACAACCATTATTTCGCCACGCAATCCTGGGCAATCATTCCCCCTTACAACAAGCCGGGCATCTGCGGCAGTTATCACCTGTATCCTTTACGAATTAAAAATGCAAGCGAAGCCCAGCGTGATGCTATCATTGATTTGATTGCTGAAGAGGGTGTTTCGGTGAATGTGCATTTTATACCCTTACCCATGCTAACCATCTTTAAAAATATGGGTTACCAGATTGAAGACTATCCTGTTGCGTTTGATAAATATTCAAACGAGATATCGTTACCTATATACCCGCAATTAGACAATAAGTTGTGCGAACACATCGTTAATACTATATCAAAATCGGTTTTACAGATCATTGAATAATGGACGCTATCAGATTATCAGACTTTGTTCTTTCATTCATTTGCCTGGTTATAATATCGCCGATATTATTATTGATAGGTATTGCAGTTAAGCTAACGTCAAAAGGGCCGGTACTTTTTAAACAGGTAAGGGTAGGCAAATATGGCAACGATTTTACATTGCTAAAGTTTAGAACCATGCAGGTAAATGCCGCTAACAAAGGATTGTTAACAGTAGGTGGAAGAGATTCAAGGATTACATCGTTAGGTTATTATTTAAGAAAGTTTAAAATTGATGAATTGCCCCAGATAATAAATGTGTTGAAAGGCGAAATGAGTGTTGTGGGCCCGAGGCCGGAGGTAAGAAGGTATGTTGATCTTTACAGCCAGGAACAGCGGAAGATATTAAGAGTGTTGCCTGGTATTACTGATTATGCCTCTATAGCTTACAGAAATGAGAATGAACTGTTGGCAGGTGCTGCTGATCCTGAATATTTGTACATACACGAGATTATGCCACGCAAGATTGAATTGAATGCAACTTTTATTACAAAAAGAAATATAAAGGAATATTTTAGTATCATTTTCAAAACCGTTATTACTTCTATAAAAGGAAGATGAACAATGGGTTTTTTAAAAATGAATACTATAAATGGTACTTAGCTTAAACAAACCCTTTAAAAAAACGCAACCTTTTGAAATACAGTTTCGTGCTGAAAAATTATTGGGCAATGTATTTATAAGGTGAAATGAGTTTGTGTAACGGTTACTTTTCTGAATAAAAATTAAGATTTTGTGTTTATTAAACACATCCAGGCAATAGAATTGCACAAACGTCCAATTAAACAATAGTAAGGTGAAAAACATTAGGAAAGTTTTACTTCGAAACAGAATAGCTCCCAAATGGGTTATTTTCATTCTCGATCTTACTATCTGTTGTGTTTCTATCATTTATGCTAACTACCTACGTCTCAATTTTGATATGTCGGTAATAAGGTTTGGCGATTTGATTGACGATCTTGTTGTCACCATCTTTCTCAATTCTATCTTATTCTACATTTTTCGCACTTACCATGGCATTATAAGATTGTCAGGTTTCCAGGAGGCTTTCAGAAGCATTACGGCAGTGTTTTATTCGTTCTTTTTAATGGTGCTTTTCAATGTTGGCCTTGGTTTATTTAAGTTTCCTCCATTTATTCCTACGTCAGTTTTATTTATTTACTTTTTTATTGCCTCGTTCGTTGTTTTTGGATACCGCCTTTTTGTAAAACACCTTTACAGGGTAAGCATTAACCAGGAAGATAATATTCATGTTGTTATTTATGGTGCCGAGTTAAACGGATCGGTGCTGAAAAAAACCATTGAGCAAACCTCAAACAACCGTTATAAAATTGTAGCCTTTATTGATGATGATGGCAACCTTGTTGGCAAAACCATTGATAATGTAAAGATCTATTCCTTTATGCAGGTAAAGAATGTGATTAAGAGCTGGAATATTAAAATGTTGTTTTTTGCCAAGCAGGATTTTGATCTGAATAAAAAGAACCTGATAGTTGACTACTGCCTGGAGCATAGTATAAAAGTGATGAACATTCCGCCAATGCGTGAATGGATACAGGGTCACTTAAATATCAACCAGCTTAGAGAGGTAAAGATTGATGAATTATTGGGCAGGCCACAAATCAGTTTAAAGAACGAGCATGTAATGAATATGCTTCGCAACAAACGCGTATTAATCACAGGTGCCTCCGGTTCTATCGGTAGTGAACTGGCCCGCCAGATTGCATCAATCCATCCGGCTTCCTTAATTATTTGCGACCAAACTGAAACTGGTTTGTACGAGCTGGAATACGAACTTCAAAAAAATTATTACCTCGGCAACTCCTTAAAAGTTTTTTTAGGTGATGTAAAGGATGAAAACTCGATGAACAATATGTTCAGGCAGTTTTTACCGAATGTGGTTTTTCATGCGGCAGCATACAAGCATGTACCTATGATGGAAAATCATCCATCGGAGGCTGTACGAAACAACGTATTGGGTACTAAAACGATAGCAGACCTTTCTGAACTTTATAATGTTGAGCGTTTCCTATTAATATCAACAGACAAGGCAATTAACCCAACCAACGTAATGGGTGCTTCAAAGCGCATTGCCGAGATTTATTGCCAGGCTTTGCAAGGCAGAAAAGTGTCACCAATTCTTGATCATGGCATTTATCATCTGACACCAAAAATTTCAAAAACCAAGTTTATTACAACAAGGTTTGGAAATGTATTGGGTTCAAATGGTTCGGTTATCCCACGTTTTCAGGAGCAAATTGCAAAAGGTGGACCTGTTACCGTAACCCATCCTGATATCATCAGGTACTTTATGACTATACCCGAAGCCTGCTCTTTAGTTTTGGAGGCAGTAACCATGGGTAATGGTGGAGAAGTGTTTTTGTTTGACATGGGAGAGCCGGTTAAAATTTTGGACCTGGCTAAAAAGATGATCAGGTTGGCCGGGTCAACACCGGGCAGGGAGATCGATATTAAATTTACCGGTTTACGCCCCGGCGAAAAACTATATGAAGAACTGCTGAACAAAGAAGAAGAAGTTATTCCAACCCATAATAAAAAGATACTTATCGCCAGAGTAATCGAATACGATTTTGACAAAGTATCGCGTAGCATCGACAAGGTAATTGGTATTGCAGTTGAAAACAGTGACGAAGAAGTTGTAAAACAAATGAAACGCATAGTTCCTGAATTTATCAGTAATAACTCAATTTATGAATCCATTGACGAAGAAATCCTCACACCAACCTTTACTTCTCATGGATAGGTAGTTACTTTGCCTGTTTACCAATTTGTTTTTTTTCATGCTTGATTTTTTGTTTAAACCGGCTAAGGTTGAACCTGATTTATCTTTTATAGGTGTCGATATGCACTCGCATCTTTTGCCCGGTATAGATGATGGATTGAAAGAACCGGATCAGAGTGTTTCCTTTATGCAGCAGCTTAAAGAATTAGGTTATCAAAAGCTTATTTGTACTCCCCATATTTTAACCGACCTATACCCCAACAGCAGAGAAACCATTTTACCAAAGCTTGACCTGGTTAGAAAGGAATTAGGAAAGGCTGGACTTTCAATTGAGATTGATGCCGCCGCCGAGTATATGATTGACCACTCATTTGCCGAGCTGCTGAGTACATCAAAAAAGCAAGATCTTCTAACAATAAACAACCAATATATTTTGGTTGAAATGTCTTACCTGGCCCCATCCCCAAATTTTGAACAGGTTATATTCGACCTGCGTATGTTTGGCCTTACGCCCATAATAGCCCATCCCGAACGTTACAGCTACTACCACAAAAATTTTGATCATTATGAGCGTTTTGTAGAGCTGGGCTGTAAACTGCAGGTAAATTTATTATCACTCTCAGGTGCCTATGGTCCATATGTAAAAAAAACAGCAGAAAAGCTGTTTAAAAAGCAAATGGTGGATTACCTGGGTACCGACATGCACCATGAGCACCACCTGGAAATGTTACAAGAGCTTGCCACCCGTAAAGATTTCTACTCCATTGTAGCAACTGCAGACATAAAAAACAAACAATTACTTAATTCTTAGGTAACGAATTATACGATACGTATCAACGTATCGTTAATGGTTTGTAAGCAGGAAATCCTTTACAGTAAAATTCATTTATGCAGCTCTCGTTCAAAAAAGTATTGGTATTAGCCCCTCATACCGATGATGGCGAATTTGGTTGTGGTGGTACCATAAGCAAGTTAATCGAAAATGGGTCAGAGGTATATTACGCCGCCTTTTCAGCTTGCCAGCAATCTGTACTGCCAGGCTTTCCCCCTGATATTTTAATTACCGAAGTAAAGGCTGCCACTAATATTTTAGGCATAAAACCTGAAAATCTTTTGTTGTTCGATTACGAGGTAAGAACATTTAATTATCACCGGCAACCTATACTGGATGATATCCTCAGCCTTAAAAAGCAAATCAATCCCGACCTGGTATTTATGCCATCCATCAACGATATACACCAGGATCATTTTACCATAGCCAACGAGGGAATAAGGGCTTTTAAGTGGAGTACCATACTTTGTTATGAGTTGCCCTGGAATAATTTTAATTTCAACACCAGTTGTTTTATTTCACTTGCTAACAATCATGTCGACAAGAAAATGGAGGCACTTTCAGCTTATAAATCCCAAATGCACCGCCCGTATGCTAATGAAGAATTTATTAGGGGGCTGGCTAAAACAAGGGGCGTTCAATCCGGCAACAACTACGCCGAAACTTTTGAGATCATCAGGCTGAATATTAAATAACTTATGATACCAATTGCAGACCTTTTAGCTAACATTGCCCACCTTGATTTTATTGGGGATACAAGTAGTTCTATTTCAATTTCATTACCTCTGGATGTTAACAACCAGGATGCCTCTGTTCTCATGTGGGTTAACGATGCAAACCTGTCATTGCTTGATAAAGTACAAACAGGCACCATCATTTGCAGTAATAAATTTACAGGGTTTAAACAGGGGTGTAATTACCTGATAGTAGAAAGACCACGGTTAGCTTTTAAAGAGGTCATTACCCGCTTTTTTACTCCTGCC
>JANPPB010000872.1:0-1548 GCA_031428295.1 Segetibacter sp.
GTTACTGCAATGTTTTTCTTCATATTTTACACATTACTTAAGCATTGCTTTAACTAAAATTGCCTGCATGAAAAAAATTGACTGTTGTATTTACCTGCTGTTACTGCTCACCGCAACACTAAAACTCAATGCTCAACCCGCTGAGCAACTGATCAAAATTATAGTGGCCCCCGACCATACCGACTGGTTGTATAAACCGGGCGAGAAAGTAAAGTTTTCGGTGGCCGTTTTGCAATCGGGCAATCCTATGCATAATGCTAAAATAAGGTATGAAGTGGGACCCGAAAAGATGAAACCTGTGGTTGTAGATTCTGCCGTATTAACCGATGGAAAAAAGATTATTGAAGGTGGAACAATGGGTGCGGCCGGCTTTCTAAGGTGTGTAGTAACTACAACGGTAGCCGGCAAAACGTATCGTAATCTTGCAACAGCAGGGTTTTCTCCTTTAACCATTCAGCCCACTGTTGCTCTACCAAATGATTTTAATGACTTCTGGAAAAAAGCCAAAGAAGACCTGGCTAAAGTACCATTGGATGCAAGGATGGTGTTGCTGCCAGAGCGTTGCACAGAAAAAGTAAATGTGTATCATGTAAATATTCAGAATGCTGGTAACGCCAGGGTATTTGGTATTTTATGTGTACCTAAAAAAGAAGGTAAATACCCTGCGCTGTTAAAGGTGCCGGGTGCCGGCGTACGTGCCTATAAAGGCGATGTGGCCACTGCCGAAAAAGGGATCATTACTTTAGAGATCGGCATACATGGCGTGCCTGTAACAATGGATGATATGGTATACACCAACCTTGCCGCCGGTGGATTGTATGGTTACCCCAGCATAGCCATGGATGATAAAGACCGGTTTTATTATAAACGCGTTTACATGGGTTGTGTACGGGCCAACGATTTTCTTACCTCCCTGCCTCAGTACGATGGCAGCAACCTGGGCGTTTGCGGTGGTAGCCAGGGTGGGGCATTGTCTATTGTTACTGCTTCATTAGACACACGTGTAAAATACCTGTCAGCGTTATACCCTGCGTTAAGCGATGTAACAGGCTATTTAAAAGGCCGTGCAGGTGGCTGGCCCCATTATTTCGATCCTAATAATATAGCCTACAATAACACCCCTCAAAAACTTGCTACCGTTGGTTATTACGATGTAGTCAATTTTGCCCGCCAGGTAAAAGCACCGGGTTTATACCAGTGGGGGTTTAACGATGAGACTTGTCCACCCACCTCCATGTATGCCGCATACAATGTTATACAGGCGCCCAAACAATTAAATCTTTTCCTCGAAACCGGCCATTGGACTTTTCCGGAGGAGAGCGAAAAACACATTACCTGGATAATTGAAAAACTGCAGGGGAAATAAGTGCAAGAGAAAATAATGGCTTGGCCTTTTATTAGCACTTGATTACAATAAAAATGACAAGACAATTATTGTCCCGGCAAAGAATGGCTTTGGTCAGCATTGTTGTGTCACTCACTTGTACGGCATAAATAGGTGCATCTTTTTAGGAGGCACCTATTTATTGTGCTTGATTTTTTTACTCA
>JANPPB010000873.1:0-4703 GCA_031428295.1 Segetibacter sp.
AAGGCGTTGAGTGCCAAATTTCTCTACACAAAAACTTGCCATAACCGAACCCATGATGATGGCCGTTTTCATGTTTTCAAAAGATATGTCTTTGGTCTTTGCCAGGTGACCAATAAACCCACCTGCAAACGTATCGCCGGCACCAGTCGGATCAAACACTTCTTCAAGTGGTAGCGCCGGGGCAAAGAAAACGTGATTGTCATGAAATAATAAAGCTCCATGCTCACCCTTTTTTATAATCAGGTATTTGGGTCCCATTTTCATTATTTTGTGCGCAGCTTTTACCAGGCTAAATTCATGGCTTAGCTCACGTGCTTCGCTATCGTTTACCAACAATACATCTACCATAGAGATTACATCCCGTAAATCGGGCAAGGCTATTTCCATCCAAAAGTTCATGGTATCCATTACAATCAACTTGGGCCGCTTTTTCATTTGCTCAATTACGCTGCGTTGTACAGCCGGCACCAAGTTACCAAGCATTAAAAATTCGCAATCCTGGTAACTTTCAGGTACTACCGGTTGAAAATTTTCGAGCACATTTAATTGGGTCTCCAATGTGTCCCTGGTGTTCATATCCATGTGATAGCGTCCACTCCAAAAAAAAGTTTTCTCATCCTTTTTTATTTGTACACCCTCAAGCTCTACCCCACGGGCACTTAACGCATCTAATTGCTCCTGCGGAAAATCGCCGCCTACTACAGATATCTGTTTGATGGGCTTAGTAAAGTTTGTAGCACTCCAGGCTATATAAGTACCTGCACCGCCAATAATTTTATCCGATTTTCCAAAAGGGGTTTCAATAGCATCAAATGCCATTGATCCAACAACAAGTAAAGACATATAAAAAATTTAAGTAAGAATGTGACAGGCGTTTGGGCTGGTTGGTACCATGTTAACCGGTATAGCCATTGGGGTGCGAAACTAAAGGTTTTTTAAATATCTATTTCAATCCAACTGGCAGGCTCTAAAATCACCAGTCCAGTCTATGATTTTTTAGTAAAGTATAATCACATAAGAGGCTGTTAGTTTTTTATGATTGTCTTATTAATCACCGCCACGTATTACTAACATCTGTTAGTTTTGAAATATCTTTGATTACCCGTAACGATTGCAAATGGCAAAAATTAGAACACCCGATCAAACAAGCAAACGAGATATTATTCATGCGGTAGCGGCGGAACTTTTTAGAGAAAAAGGTTTCAGGGCTACCAGCATGCGTGAGTTGGCCGCAAAGGTGGGCATAGAGGCCGCAAGTCTTTATAATCATATTGAAGGTAAAAAAGAATTACTCATTAGTATTTGTTTTAAGGTGGTCAACAACTTTACCCAAAAGATGAACGAGGTTGAAGGCATGGATTCTGATATTATTTCCAAAATCGAATCCCTCATTCGATATCATGTTCATGAGAATGTACACAATTACAAAGATGTGTATGTAAGTGACCGTGAATGGCGCAATATGGACGATCCCGAGCTTTCGAAGTATAGAGAAATGCGGAGGTCGTACCGTAAACGCTTTACCTCCATAGTTGAAAAAGGAATTAGCCGGGGCGAAATAAAAAAAGTGGACGCCAATACTGCTGTCATGATTTTTTTAAGCGCTATAGCTGCCGTTGACCAATGGCAACGCATTGTAAATAAAGTAAGCAGCGAAGAGCTGGAAAATAATATGGTTTCAATATTAATTGATGGCCTGCGTAAATAAGTGCTCTCTCCAAAAATCAACCCCCAAACACCCGCTCCTGTGATCCATTTTGTTCCGCTGAAAGTTCGTGATATAAAAAAAGAAACGGCTGATTGTGTATCGATCTCCTTTGAAATTGCTGCTAATCAAAAAGAAGCATTTGTTTACAAACAAGGTCAGTATTTACCCATACGTACTTATATAAATGGCGAAGAGGTACGGCGTTCTTACTCTATCTGCAGTAGCCCGCTGGATAATGAATTGAGGATAGCCGTTAAAAATGTGGAGGGTGGCGTGTTTTCTCAATATGCAAATACCCTATTGCAAAAAGGAGATGTGTTAGATGTAATGCCACCGATTGGAAAATTTTTTACAGAACTTGATGAACAACATACTAAAAAATATGTAGCCATAGCAGCCGGAAGCGGTATAACGCCTATCATTTCGATTATTAAAACAACCTTATTAACCGAGCCAAATAGCCAGTTTTTATTGGTGTTTGGAAATAAGAACCGGCAAAGCATCATTTTTAAAGAAGAGATAGAAGCGTTGAAAAACAGATTTATCAATCGCTTTAGCGTTATTCATATTTTAAGCCGCGAAAGAACCGATACCCTTCTAAATTTTGGACGAATAGATGAAGCAAAATGTAAAGTGCTTTTTGAAAAAGCTATCCCGGTGCTACACACCGATGAGTTTTTTATATGCGGTCCCGGGGAGATGATAATGACGGTTAAGGATACACTCGAAATTCTGGGGGTGGAAAGAAAAAGAATACACTTTGAATTGTTTACTACTACCGGCCTGAAAAAACAAACCACCTCTACCAACCAATCTCAAAAACAAAGCACTACTCATAAAAGTAAAATAACCATTAGGCGGGATGGATCTGCAATAGACTTTGACCTGGCGTACGACGGAGAAAACCTGCTGGACGCAGCACTTTTAAATGGTGTTGATTTGCCTTACAGTTGTAAAGGTGGCGTGTGCTGTACCTGCAGGGCAAAATTGGTGGAGGGCCAGGTAGACATGGAAGTAAATTTCGGCCTTGAACCCGAAGAAATTGAACAGGGTTTTATATTAACCTGCCAAAGCCATCCAAGAACCGAAAAAGTAGTGGTGGATTTTGACGTAAAGTAATAGTTGACAGGACATTTACCTGTTCCACTATTCTCAATAATTACCTTAGGTAGGAATGTAAATTATCTTCTGTTGAAACCACCACCACCAGAGCCGCCGGGTCTTGCTCTTTCTTCTGCCTCTTTTACCACCAATGGTTTTTTACCAAGCGATACATCGTTTAATCCATCAATAGCTTCAAGGGCTTCTTCTCTATTGGGCATGTCAACAAAAGCAAAACCCTTGCTTTTGCCGGTCTCTTTATCAATAGCAACTTTTGCCGATGCAATGGTTCCAAATTTTTCGAAAATCTCAATCAGTTCTGCATCATCAAGGTCGTAAGGCAAACCGGCAACAAAAATTTTCATATCAAATAATTTGTAGCGAAAATACACTTCTTATTTTCTTTCTTCAAACCTTATCAGTTTGAATTAATAGCCGTTTATATTTTGGTGTAAAAAAGCATCATTCCATTCATCAAGTAAGACGTTTTGATTTAATCATTTACCTGGCACTCCGTAATTCAAAACATCGTTAATGATGTACTGAAGGCAATGAAATGGCCATTCATAAGTTCTGGTGAAAGTGTAGGTGCAACTGATGATGATGTAAAAATTAAAATTAGACCCGAAAAAATGTCCTTGTTGTAAAAGCAAAAACTATTGCATTAATCAAAAAAATGTGAAGTGTAAAACCTATTTAAGAAGTTAAGAGCAGGTCCGCCCATGAAAGCCAAAGTAGCCGGGAAAAACTAAACAAATTTTAAATCAGCGAATCTCTAACTGTTCATGATTTCTACAAATTCATCCCTATCTATTTCTAAGGCAGAGATAATCTGTTTCATTATTCTTTCGGGGACTGGATCAATGTGTGTTTGTATTGTAATGGGACGCAGCAAATCGGCTCTTGTCCAATGCTCATGACCGCCTGTAGTTCTAGATATTTGGCAGCCAACTTTTGTTAAAAATCTTCTGCAATCTCTTAATGAGACATTTTTTAATGGATTTGACATTAAGCAAAAGCGGGTAAGTTGACTTGATAATTTGAGGTTGTGTATTGCCTGGAGTTGACAATATCTTTCAATTGGTCGTTAGTGTTAATCAAATCAGACATTTGGGGTGCATACAAAGGCTTTTTCTTGCTTTTGATTTTCCATCCAAGTCTTTGCATTTCGATAAATAAGGTATTCTTATTTAAAGTGTATCTTAAAAATTCATCCAGGACAACAGTAAGACTTTTTTTTGCTTCTTCTTCTGTATTACCATATCCTGTCAAATCAAAAGAGGGCATATAAGCATAATGGATATTGTCCTCTTCAAAAAACAGCACTTGTAAATCAACTTTGATTGACTTAGTCCCAATTTCTTTTTCTTCCATTAAGTTGCCTTGTTGCATAGTTTGTTGCAATATTTTGGAAAGGTACAATGCAAATGACACATCAAATGTTGCAGCAATTAACTTTTACAAAAATTACTTTAATCAGAAATTGTGATTATGACAAAGCACTCCCCACGGAATTGCAGATAACCCTCAGTTGTTTGTATTATGGGGTTTACTCAACAGCCAAAAACTTCTGCTCTCATGGGGTAATGCAGTGTTGGAGGGTTTACGCTCTCAACATTATTTTTTCTCAGGATAAATCCCCTACAAAGTCGCTCCATTTTGTTTGTATATTTCTAAAAAAAATTATGCAAATCATTCATTTGCTATTAAAATAATTTGAATTGGAATCTGCCATTACACAACAAATGCTCGAAAGAGTTCCTAATGACCAGTTTAGTTACAATCCACACGAAAAAAGCATGACTTTGCAGCAACTGACTACACATATTGCAGAGTTGCCAGGCTGGATTGCAATGGGCTTTGCTTGCAGCGAATTGGACTTTGCAAATACGCC
>JANPPB010000874.1:0-8972 GCA_031428295.1 Segetibacter sp.
TACAACAAATGGTACGATGTACCATGTTTTTGCCAATAAAAATTTAAAAGATAACCAGGCATTGGTTGAGTAAATGCACGTAATAATGATCCAAAAAATATGAAGCGTTAAAAGAAGGATCAGTGGATGATTTAAGATGGAGGGTTGGATAATTTTTGGATGATAAACCACCGCCGCTATAAATAAAAACGTTAACAAAGCCATCAGTGGTTCATCGGGAAAGTCGAGGCCAAGGGTAGGGGTGATATGCACCTCCCCTGACAGTGGTAAGAGTGCAATTAATAAGTAAAATAAAGAAGCAGTTTTATAGATAGTTATACTGAAAAGTAATGGTGTTAGTATGAGCAGGAAGGGTATGGTTACAAGCAGCCAATAGTTAGTATAGATTGCTGTTATAACAGAAGCCAGAAAGAAGCCGGGTAAAAATATGAACCGTTTGATAGATAGCTGGCGGGTCATATTACAAAGGCTTTCTATCGTACAATAAAACAGCTAACAATCCAAAGCTGAAACTTGCTACCAGTACTCCAAAAAGCCAGGCAAGTACCCTTGGTTTACCTGCCTTTGCCCAAGGCGATGCTGTTTGCAAAACGATGAGTGCAGGTTGAATGTTTTTTGAGGCCAGGGCAACCTCGCTGTAAGTTTTTTGGTATTGTTTTATTTGCTCAAGCAGGGTAGTTTTTTCAACATCAAACAGGGCAACATTCCTGCCTGCTTGTAGCCCTGTGGCATTATTGCCTGAACCAACAAGGGCCCCATATTTACTTACCAGGCCTGCCAATGTACTATCCAGTAGAAAGAGGCTTTGCTCATACGATTTTTTTAGACCGGCTGCTGTAATTTGTTGTACAACCTCAATTATGCTGTTGGCAATATTTGCAGCCAAAGCAGGGTCTTTGTTCCAAACACTAACCGTTAGTTGGTTCACCTCATTTTTCTGTATTTCCACATCTTTCTTTAAGCCAAAAACAGCTTTCCGCCTGCGTATTGCATTATTAGCCCCGGTTGATTTATAGTAGTCAACAAGGTTAAAAAAATCAACAATTACTTTATAGGTGCTATCAAGATTGGCGATGCCATACAACCGGTCCAGGTCGTCGGCATTGCCATAATTTGAGTAGAGCTGATCGATGTTTGGATTAAACAGGTAAGCCTTATCGGACAATAAAGGATTGCCTGCTGTTGCCACTGCCGTGGCCTCGTATTGTTTTGGTAATAAGAGTAGAAGTATTGATGCAACAGCCAGTGAAATGGCAACGAATACTATAATTAGTTTCCATTGCCTTCGCCATGCATGCATAACGCCTGCCAGGTTAAATTCGTTATCGTTTGGTTGCATACATGAATGTAATATGAATCGAACAAACTAATTTCTGGCTTTTTACTTGCCAGTTAGATTAACCAAGGTTGAACAATATTGAAGAAAGAATGATTGAAACTTACAAGAATATTTCAATCGCAGAAAATGTAAATGATTAAGCAATACGAGGCTTTATAAGCAGGTGGTGCAATTATAAGGTGTATGCGTTATAAAATCTGCATCGCTGTTAGTGTAGAAAAATATCCGGCCTTACGGTATCTGGTTTGTAACAACAACGTTTCGATTAAAGCTTTCTTCAAGGGAGATAAATGTTTCAGTACGTTCGATACCTTTTATTTTTTGAAGTTGATCGTGCAATACATTTCTGAGTTGTGAAATGTCTTTACATACAATCTCTGCAAACATGCTGTAGTTTCCGGTGGTATAATTGAGCCGAACGATCTCTGGTATTTTCTTAAGGTCTTCTACTACAGTATCGTATAACGAACTTTTTTCCAGGTAAATGCCAATGAAAGCTATTACATCATAGCCCAATGCTTTTAAATCAACACTCAATCTTGTACCCTTAACAATGCCAAATTCCTGTAGCTTTTTAATACGTACATGGATGGTTCCGCCTGAAACAAAAAGTTTTTTACCCAGATCGGCATAAGAAACCTCAGCGGTTTCCATCATTTCGTAAATTATCTGGTAATCAAGTTTGTCAAGATTTAATTTGGAAGCCATAATTATCTTTTAATTTTGATACTAACTAAAGTTAAATTAAATAAATTAAATATTGTCTAATTATTAAAATAATTTATTGATTTATTTGCAATGATATGTTTGTTTTGCTGTAATATTGCATTATCAGGTTCTTTACCAGACTTTTAAAGGTAACAGGCATAATACTGTGGGGTGATGAAACTTTTGGCAGACATGCCCTCTTGTCTCGGGGGTGAGGATTATGGGATAAACGTAGTGTAGAGCCGATTGGGTAGTAATACCTGACCGACCAGGGTCGACCACTGAACTTTGCGCTATAGCTAACCACCTCGTGGAGGTTCGACCCCTCCCCCTACAGCTTTTCGATTTTTTATAATCGATGACTGAGTTCTTTTTATACTGTGGAGTGATGAAATCTTTGGCAGACATGCCCTCTTGTCTCGGGGGTGGGGATCATAGGATAAACGGAGCATAATGCCTTTCGCAGGAAAGACTGGGGTGGACCACCGCAACATTGTACTCTGGCTAACTACCTCGTGAAGGTTCGAGCCCTTCTTCCACAGCTTAATTAGCCCTGGCACTTAATTGTGCCGGGGCTTTTTTATTTGGGTCAAAAACTAGTTATAATCCTTAAGTTGATATCGGGTCAAAGCTCTACTGCGATAATGAAAAAAGCGGATTTTCCATCCCTCATAGGCCGACAAATCAATCAACTGTCTGTGGAGTTGTGTTTATACTTTAGTCCTATCGCTGGTTGGCTCTGGCTAAATTTAGATTTATTCAGAGCCAAGGACGACAACTTAATTTTTAGAAGATGTAGAGCTAAGGGACTGGATTATGCAGGAAGATTTTCAAGAAAGGCTTTCGCTCTCTTCATCTTTTCCGGAAAAAGTTCTCGGTCTCTCAGCTTTTCAGCAATTTCTGAAAGAGAAAATTGTTGTCCATTTTCTGTATTAGCTATGCTGATCAATGAAGCCCGCCTTTGGTTATTTGGAGTAGTACCATTAGTCAGTAAAGGAGAAATTCCACTTACTGTAGCTTTGGTAACCGTTTTAACGACAGCAGTCTTGATATTATGAAAAGCTGTCTTTTTAGAACCAGTTTGTTCTTCCACTGAGCCTGTCATAGTTGCAATAGAACGTACACTTCTACCTCTCTTTAAAGTGGCTTTTAATGAGCGTTTATTTTGTTTTCCCTGTGGCATATGGTAAAATTAGTTTTTAATTTCTATACACCAAAACCGCCTCATATTTAGAACCTACTGTATAATCTTCAGGTGTAGTTCCGATTTCAAGTAGCCCTTTAAACACATAATTATTTCTAAGATCCTCATAGTTTTTATTGACGTATCCTGTATACGCAGCTATTCTTCTGCCCTTTTTTTTACAAACATCATCCGCACAATTTCTTTTACAACTTCTTTTGCATTTTTCAACAAACTCTTCGGTGCTATCACTTCCTTGCACAAAGAGAACGGCTTTAGGATACTTCTGAAAAAAAGCCGGAATTGTATATAGCACAGTATTAAAAACTGCATAAGCATCATTATTGTTGCTTTCGGTATCATCTAAAATAGTGTTCTTAGCAGCATCGTAATCACCAAACCCTAAGTTAAAAACCTGCCTGCCTGACCAGTTTAGGACATAGGCATATTCAACGACTTTGGCAATAGTAAGCTTTCCAAAACTTTCAAAATAATATCTAAGCCTGTTATTATGAAGCTGCTCGTCCGTGTGGTATGCCTTTTCACCCATAGTTATAAAAGTAATAATGAAATACTTATTAGTTATCGGACTATCATCCACTGGAATTAGAATAATTTTTTCTTAATTCTTTTTCGATTCCTTTTCTTTTTATAAACCAGAAGCCCTTTTAATCTCACCTAACGCTCTAATGATTCTGTGGGGTTGACCACCGCAACATTGTACTCTGGCTAACTACCTCGTGAAGGTTCGAGCCCTTCTTCCACAGCTTAATTAGCCTCAACCTTTCTCATTTGTATAGGTTGAGGTTTTTTTATTTTTTGCTATAACGTCCTTATCCCGCACGTAATACGGCCAACATTATCATTGACGTTCATCCTCTCGTTCATTCAATCATCGAATATCTTTTGGTTATCATATAGTTTACCGCCGCATAAAAAAAGGATGCTTCTGCAATACAAAAATATCCCAACGCTTACAAATTTTAAGTTTGCAATATAACAGCCCCTCTATTTTATCCGATGAGGTTAGGGTAGTTAGACAGACCCACTTTGTTATAATACTTTTTTTTGATTGTTTTTCTAAAGTAACCTATCTAAACTGAAGGGTTGACTTGGCTACTTATAGTTTCACTTGTATGGCTTCTCATTACTTTGCAGCAGTTCAACTCTTTGTTTGGTACATGCATGGTTGTTCCATTCAGCCGGGGCAACGTACCTACTATTTCCAGTGTTTACCATTTTAAGGTTTAGCCCAAGCTTTTTTTTGACTTTAAAAATAAATTTGACGCTTTAAAATCTTATCGTAATTTTGCGATATAAAGATTATGGGAGCAACAAAATCATACGAGTTCAGTGTAAAGGAGAACAAACTTGCAAAGATTGCAAAGGCTTTAGCGCACCCTGCAAGGATTGCTATCTTAAATCTATTAGCTAAAAGGCAGGCTTGTGTTTGTGGTGACATAGTTGAAGAACTGCCACTTTCTCAAAGTACAGTATCACAACATTTAAAGGAACTAAAAGAGGCAGGTTTAATAACCGGAGAGATTGAAGGGGCAAAGGTTTGCTACTGTATAGATGCCAAAGAATGGAAAGCAGCCCAGGCAGTGTTAAATCAAATGTTTGAAACATACAAAGGTGGCAGCAATTGTTGCTAACCTTTTTTTTGTTTATAATCATCGTAATATTTCGATAGCTTAAAAATATAAATACAATGGAAACGCAAGAACAAGTAAAAGACATGGTAAGGCAGAAGTATTCAGAAATTGCTTTACAAGACAAAGACACAAATACAGCTTCATGCTGTGGTGCTGGTGGGTGCAGCACAGAGGTATATAACATCATGGCTGATGATTATACAACATTAGAAGGCTATAACCCTGATGCAGATTTGGGTTTAGGTTGTGGCTTACCAACACAGTTTGCTAAAATCAAAAAAGGAGATGTAGTTATTGACCTTGGAAGTGGTGCTGGTAACGATGCCTTTATAGCAAGAAACGAGACAGGGGAAACAGGAAAAGTTATAGGCATTGACTTTACACCGGCAATGATTGATAGGGCAAGACAGAACAATGAAGTAAGAGGATATAATAACGTTGAGTTCAGGCAGGGCGATATAGAAAAGATGCCTGTTACAGCTAATACAGCAGATGTGATAGTAAGCAATTGTGTATTAAACTTAGTACCGAACAAGGATGGTGTGATAAAGGATATATACAGAGTGCTAAAGCCAGGTGGACACTTCTCAATATCAGACATTGTTTTAGAAGGTCAGTTGCCAAAGCAAATACAGGAAGCTGCTGAAATGTATGCAGGCTGTGTTGCAGGTGCTATACAAAAACAAGTGTACTTAGAACTGATAGAAGCAAACGGATTTAAAAATGTTACAGTTCAAAAAGACAAAGCAATTATTATCCCTGATGATATACTAAGTCAATACTTATCAACAGAACAAATCGCAGCATTCAAACAATCAGGTACAGGTATCACAAGCATCACAGTATATGCAGAAAAACCAATGGCAGAAGAGGCAGCTTGTTGTGCTCCGGGTTGTTGTAATTAATAAATATTCACTTAAATAAAAATATGTCAGCAAACAATTGTGCCCCGGCAAACGAAAGAAAGAAATTAAGTTTCTTAGACAGGTACTTAACACTTTGGATATTTTTAGCAATGGGATTGGGCGTAGCAATCGGCTACTTCTTTCCTTCATCTTCAACACTTATCAATTCATTTTCTTCAGGCACAACAAACATTCCTTTAGCAGTAGGTTTAATACTTATGATGTATCCACCTTTTGCAAAAGTGAGGTATGAAAAGCTCAAAGAGGTATTTAAGAATACAAAGGTTTTAGGAATGTCTCTATTTCTTAATTGGGTGATAGGTCCGATACTGATGTTTTTATTGGCTATACTCTTTTTATATGATAAGCCTGAATACATGGTAGGCTTAATTCTTATTGGCTTAGCCCGATGCATTGCAATGGTTATTGTATGGAATGAACTTGCAGAAGGAAGCAGAGAATATGCAGCAGGTTTAGTTGCATTAAACAGCATCTTCCAGGTGCTTTTGTACAGTGTTTATGCGTATGTATTTGTTACCCTGTTACCGCCATTATTTGGCATCACAGGTTCAGAAGTAAATATTACTATTGGTCAGATTGCAGAAAGTGTTGCCATCTATTTAGGTATTCCATTTGCAGCCGGTGTACTTACCCGTTACATACTTCGTAAAGCAAAAGGCGAAGAATGGTATCAAACCAAATTCATTCCGTTGATTTCTCCAATAACACTAATTGCATTGCTCTTTACCATTGTTGTAATGTTCAGTCTTAAAGGTGAGCTGATTGTACAGATACCTTTTGATGTTATAAGAATAGCCATTCCTTTAGTTATATACTTTGCTATCATGTTTCTTGTCAGCTTCTTTATGGGCAGGAAAATGGGAGCAGATTATTCAACCAATGCATCAATAGCATTTACAGCAGCAGGAAACAACTTTGAGTTAGCTATTGCAGTAGCGATAGGTGTATTTGGTATCAACAGCGGACAAGCATTTGCAGGTGTTATTGGTCCATTGGTAGAAGTACCGGCTTTGATAGCACTGGTCAATGTAGCTTTTTGGTTAAGAAGAAAATACTATGGACCTGCCTTTAAACCGGTATAAAATATATAGCATTTTTATGGACCCAACTGTAGTTCCTTGATTGAACATCCTTGCGTCGCACTCTTGTACTATTAGTTCTATACGCTGCAAGGTTTAACCACTAAGGCACCAAGGGCACGAAGTTTCACTAAGTTTTTTCTTTGTGTCCCTTTGAGTACTTCGTGGCTTTGGGGTTCACAAAAAAAGCCGCACAAATATTTGCCGTACAAGTGAGCCCCACCCTTGCGGGGACGATGACGCCATAAAAAACAAATGCTCACCACCAAAAAAATAAAAAATGAAAATTGCATTATTTAGCGACATCCACGCAAACCTTCCGGCACTGGAAGCCTGTTTAAAAAGCATTGAAGAACAAAAGCCTGATGCAATCTATTGCCTCGGTGATTTGGTAGGCTATAACATCTGGGCAAATGAAGTGATTAATGAAGTAAGACGTAGAGGCATTCCAACAATTGCCGGTAACTATGACCAAGGGATTGGTTTAATGAGTGATGAATGTGGCTGTGCTTACAAGACAGAACCGGAAAAGGATATGGGTAAAATATCAATTAGCTACACAAACTCAATTGTAAAGCCAGACGAAAGAAAATACCTAAGAACATTACCTGCACATATCAAAGTAGAGTTCCAGCTATATGAAGACAAACTAAACCTTTTGTTAGTGCATGGCAGTCCAAGAAATTTAAATGAATACTTATTTGAAGACAGGGATGAAAAGAGTTTAATGAGAATTATGGAAGGCGCTGATGCAGATATTATGTGCTTCGGTCATACACACAAACCCTATCATAGAATACTGCCAACAGAACCAACAGAAAACACACATTACCGCCATGCAATCAACATAGGTTCGGTGGGCAAACCAAAAGACAACAATCCAAAAGGTTGTTATGTGATGCTTACAATAAATGCTGATAGCAGCATAACAAATAAAGATGCAGTGGAGGTTGAATTTATAAGATTTAATTACGATATAGAAAAAGCAGCAAAAGCAGTTGAAGACAGTCCATTGCCAAATGAATATGCTGATATGTTACGAAGAGGATTTTAATAAACAGTCAAATTACATGGCTATTGATTTCCGGCGCCAGCAAAGGCGGTTGACTTTAAACAATACAAAAACCATAAGAAGCTACCTCCGTAGCCTTTTTCGCTTAAATCGATAAAGAAAAAAATCTAAAAATAAATTTGGAGGACACCCCAACCCCAAACATACCTTCAGCCCAAATCAAATATTAATGCTTCCAAAAGACATTACTGAAGCCGTTATAACAAGAATACGAACTGTGAAAGGACAGTTAGGAGGCATAGAAAAAATGCTTGATGATGGCAAAGACCCAAAACAAATAATAAACCAATTTAAAGCAGCAGAAGAAGCATTAAACAAAGCACACATTTTACTATTAGATGAAGTATTCAGGAAGGGCTTGGCGCTTCAGTTAGCTGATGTAATGAATGCTTGCCCCGGCAACTGTCAGGATGCAGAGCAAATTGCATTTCTAAAAAAGAAGTTTCCACAGCTTGAATTAGGAGAAATTACAGGTAGGATGCAAGAGGTGAAAGAAATAAATGAACGAATGATAAAAAATAATGTGAAACCTGAATGATAATTTTGGAGGACACCCTACCGGTCAAATTACCTTTACATTCTAACAAATAAAATAAGATGAACAAACGTAGAATTGAGGTATTTACAGCAGGTTGTCCTGTTTGCAATCCAGTCGTGGATTTGGTAAAGTCTTTTGCAGATGAAGAGTATAATGAGATTACGATTTATGACTTAGTAAAACAATGTGAAATAAAAGAATGCGTTTCTAAAGTAGAAGAATATGGAATTAAAAGGCTTCCGGCAATAGCAGTTGACGGTCAACTATTAAGCTGTTGTAAAAACAACGGAATAACAAAAGAAGACTTGATAAATGCAGGATTAACACAAAAATTATAATTTTATAACAATGCACGGATTGTTTAATTTTATCAGCTTGCTACCGTGTGGGTAAGCACAAATCAAAATAAAACCATGAAAAAGTTTATTGTACAAACAATGCTTGTTTTAGGCTTTGTGCTTAGCTATGGATT
>JANPPB010000875.1:0-4907 GCA_031428295.1 Segetibacter sp.
GGAATGCATATACCCCCAAGGGCAGCCGCTATGGGCAGGATGGCTTTTTTAAATTCAGCCAGTTCGCCTTTGTCCATTTCCCTTTCAACTTCCAAACCCACCATTAAAAAAAAGATAGCCATTAACCCATCGTTTACCCAAAACTCAAGCGAATAATTTAGGTTGAGTCCGGCAAATGAAAGATCAATTTTTTTGTGCATCACCTCAACATAAACCTCCCCCAAAACATAGTTGGTAAGTACCAGTGAAAGAACCGTGCAAAATACCAGCACAAGACCCGCGACCTTCTCACTATCAAAAAAGCGTTTGAAAAGGCCGGGTGTCTGATTGCTTATCATAAAGTTTAGTAATTGCAGGAGTAAGAATATTAAGCAAGAATTCCTTCAGTTGCTTAAATAGACCCTGTGATTTTCTTATCTTCTTTTTTCGGTAGTTAAAAGGCGGCAAATTAATTTATAAAAATGTAAAGAGTGTGGATGCAAATCACGGTAACATAATTTACGATCAAACGACTCGTTAGGAGCATGGCTTAAACATATTAGGTGTAAGCTGGCAGAGTACATTTTGTAATTATTTTGGGCTCGACTTTTTTATGGTGAAGGGCTTACACAACTCCAGCCACCATCTACCACAATACTTTGCCCGGTTATTTGTTTTGCTTTATCCGATACCAGAAATAAAACAGTATCTGCAATATCATGCACATTGGCAGGCCGCTTCATGGGTGTTAGTTTAACCCATGTTTTTTCGTATTCCGGGTCATCCATTGTTCTTTCGGTTAGGGTAGCACCCGGGGCAACCGTGTTTACGTTGATGTTAAATTCGGACAACTCAATTACCAGGTTTTTCGCCAGCATTTCTATAGCCGCTTTGCTCATGGAGTAGGCTGCAAGGTCTTTGTGGGCCTGGTGCCCTGTAACAGATGAAGTGAATAATAAGGATCCGCCGTGTGCCTGCTTCTTCATTTGGTTGGCTGCGGCTTGTGCCAATAAAAAAGTACCACCTATATTAACCTGCATTACCCGGTTAAGTGCTGCAGGATCGTAAGTAAAAAAGTTTCCGAACAAAGTAATGCCTGCATTGGCTACAGCTATGTCGAGGCTGCCAAATTTATCAACAGCCATTTGTACCAGGTGTTGTATAAACAGTGGATCGCTGGAGTCGCCGCTGACGCCTATACATCTTCCATTGGTTGCTATGGCAATTTTTTCGGCTGCAGTAATTGCAAGAGCGGGGTCAATATCATTTAAAATAACCTGTGCCCCCTGGTGAGCCAGCTTATTGCAAATCTCAAATCCAATACCCTGGCCGGCACCTGTAACAATGGCAACTTTTCCATCAAAAGTCATAATTGGCAATGGTTAAAAAGTAACAATAATAATAATTGTAAAAACCGACTTGCATCAAACTACATCTTCAAGTTTTATTAGCGGCTGTCTAAATTTATAAAAAGGAACCACAGGGGCACGGAAACACAGAGAAGCACAGAGAAAATCTCCGTGATACTCCATGTCGTTGTGCCTCTGTGGTTCAACTCTTCTCATGTTTCAATTGGGAAATATAAATGTTAGACAGCCGCTTAGAGTTTAATGGGAGTCTCTCAATACTTCACTTCCTGAATTACCAACCAAAAAATCCATATCAGCACCCAGGTGTGCCTGTTGCACATGCTTTACGTACAAACTAACATAGCCTCTTGACGTTACAGGTGGTGCAGGTATAAATTCTTTTTTGCGCCTTTCCAGTTCGTCATCAGTCAGGTCCACATGTAAGGTTCTGTTGGGTACGTCAAGGGTTATTACATCGCCCGTGCGGATGACTGCAAAATTATTGCCTGTTGCTGCCTCCGGCGATACATGCAACACAACGGTTCCAAAGCCGGTACCGCTCATGCGGCCATCCGATATGCGAACCATATCATGAATACCTTTCTCTAATAATTTTTTAGGTATGCCCATGTTACCAACTTCGGGCATGCCGGGATAACCAATGGGGCCTACATTCTTCAATACCAAAATATTGGTTTCATCAATGTTCAAATCTTCGTCATCTATTCTTGCTTTGTACTCTTCAATATTCTCAAACACTATTGCTTTACCCGTATGTTGCATTAAGTGAGCGCTGGCGGCTGAAGGTTTTATTACTGCACCTTCTTCGCAAAGATTTCCATGCAATATGGCCAGGCCTGTGGCATCGTTAAAAGGCTTATCCATAGTGGTGATAACATCGGTATTGTAACATTCAGCTTTGCTAAAATTCTCCTTCAGGGTGTTTCCATTTACAGTAATGCAATCACCATGTAACAGATCTTTTAACGACTGTAACACTGCCGGAAGCCCACCCGCATAAAACAAGTCTTCCATAAAATATTGACCAGAGGGTTGCAAGTTGGCCAATAAGGGAATATTTGCTGAGAGCGGATCAAAATCCTGCAGGTTTAATGGAACACCAATTCTGCCCGCAATAGCCAGCAAGTGAATTACAAAATTGGTGGAACCGCCTATGGCTGCATTAACCATAATCGCATTTTCAAAAGCTTTTCTAATTAAGATGTCGGATGGCTTCAGATCCTCTTTTACCATTTCAACGATACGCAATCCCGACAACTGGGCCAATACTTTACGGCGGGCATCTGCAGCAGGAATTGCGGCATTTCCTGGCAAAGTCAATCCCAGGGCTTCAACCATGCATGCCATGGAAGAGGCTGTACCCATTACCGCACAATGGCCACGACTGCGACACATGGCAGCTTCAATCGTAAGCAACTCTTCTTCCTTTATTTTATTACCACGAAGGTCATCATGATAGCGCCATACATCGCTGGTGCCAATGCTTTTACCCCGGTGGTTACCCGTTAACATGGGTCCGCCAGAAACAACAATGGTTGGTATGTTTACACTACAGGCACCCATCACCAGCGATGGAGTGGTTTTATCGCAACCACAAAGCAAAACCACGCCGTCAATTGGGTTAGCCCTGATGGATTCTTCTACATCCATACTAGCCAGGTTGCGGTACAACATAGCCGTAGGCTTAATTAATGTTTCGCCTAACGACATAACGGGGAACTCCACGGGGAAACCCCCTGCTTCAGAGACACCTCTCTTAACCGATTCTGCCAGCTCCCGAAAGTGGGCATTGCAGGGAGTTAGTTCGCTCCACGTATTGCAGATGCCAATCACCGGCTTATTATTAAACTCGTAATCGGGTATGCCCTGGTTCTTCATCCAGGCCCGATAGATAAAACCGTCTTTGCCTTTGCGGCCAAACCAGTTACTGCTTCTTAATGGAGTGCTCATGAGATAGTATTAGAATGAAGTTGAAATGATTTCTATGGGGCTTTTGATATCAGTCATAAAGGTTGGAATCATAGTTCGATAAACGGATAATAATAAGAGTTAAGCTAATCAGGAATGAGTAAAGTGTCATCTTTATTTTCATGCATTTCTTTAAAGGATTGTTCCCAACCGTTTCTGGGTTTTTTACCTGGTTTAATGATGAAATAATCAGCTTCCAAAACGAGTTCAACTTTATCAGTAATGTGGTACTTGTCAATCAAAGTTTTTGTCAACTCAATCACTTTCATATTTCCTATGGTTATTACAGATGTTTCCATATTTCATTGATTATGTTCTATAAAGTTATAGAAGTAGATGCGTTAATATGATGAAGGATATAATACAAATGAAATAGGGCCTGATCTAAATAATAATTGCCCTGTCAACCAACAGGGCAATTATCAAAAAGTAAATATGCTTCTTTACCTATTTTCCATTAAACTGAATACCAGATAGACCGCCTTGCAATGTGCTATTGGCACTGTTGTACTTGTACACTATGTAAAGCGAATGGAACTTTCCATCCGTTACTGCTTCAACGGGTACCTGAACCATTCCAAATTTTTGTCCTTTTGCAACCGGTGACATAGTGCCTTTACCTATTAATTTTCCGGTTGGCCCATCAAGGTGTGCTTCAAAGTCCAGGGTTGATTTTGGTCCCTCACCCCATCCGGCAGTTAGGGTCAAAGATTGTATACCCGACAAATCAATACTATCAACCGCAATCCAACCTTCCTTTTGTGGAAGCACCAACATGTTTGCACCATTTAGTTTATAGATAGTAAACTCTTTTAGTTTTTCTTTTCCACTAAAGCTCATGTTATTGTTGCGCAACGAAATGCCATTACTGCCTGTAAGCGGTTTTATGTTGTTGCCCCCTTTATCGGTATAGCTTGCAGATAATACTAAGGTAGTACCTGGCTTTTTATCAGTGGGTGGTACAATGCTACCTTTTGCAGGTAACGATTTTGCCATTGGTGTTTTGTTGGCTAACGACATGATCCAGGTTACAATTTGTTTTACATCCGACACCGGAACGGCTGTATGTGCTGGCATAGCCACTTCGCCCCAAACACCACTGCCACCTTTAATGATCTTCTCGGTCAAATAATTCATGGTGCCTCTTTCTTTCTGGTATTTTTCCGACACCTGTAAGTAAGATGGTCCAATAGATTTTTCTGCTTCCTTATGACAGCTTTTACAATCCAGCGACAACATCAGGTTTTTGCCAGATATATTTGCAGAACCCTTTTGGTGACCCATTGCAGAACCGGCTTTATCGAAACCTTCAACATAGTCAACCGATACATATAAGTTGGCCGGGTCAATCTTGCTGGTATCATTGTCTTTAACAGCAACTGCATATTGTACGGGTTTGCCAGGCATATAAAACGATTTGTTACCACCGGTGAAATTGACCATTACCTGAGGTGCCTGGTTACCGGCATAAATACTAACAGGGTTGCTTTTTGAAACAGCACCCTGGCCGTCTTTTGCCTCAACACTTATAACAAAATCTCCAACTGTGGTATAGGTGTAAGAGAGTTGCGGCTCTTTGGTTTCCTTTGT
>JANPPB010000876.1:0-2411 GCA_031428295.1 Segetibacter sp.
GTATCACTTTCGGCATTCGGGCAAGAGAAGTGGGGGCTGCAAAAGGCCGTAGCCTATGCAATGGCAAACAACATTACTGTTAAGCAAGCCATTAACCAGGCTCAAATAAGCCAGCTAACCTACAAGCAGGCAAAACTGACGACCTTACCTACATTAGGTGGTTCGCTCAACAGCAGTTACCAGCGTGGTCTTAACGAAAACCCTACAACTGGTACACTGGAGAGTGCCAGCTTTTTGTCGGGTAGTATAGGGGCTCAATCACAGTATACCATATTTAACTGGGGTGCCCGAAAATATAATATCGGTGCAGCACAATTGTATTTAGAAGCGGACCAGGCAGGCATTGACAAAGCCCAAAATGATATAGCATTGCTGGTTGCAAATGCTTTTTTACAGGTCATGCTGCGCATGGAGCAGGTTCGTATCAGCGAAGCAGCCATACAGCTTTCGCAGGCTCAGTTATCAAACACACGCAAACTGGTAAACGCCGGAAGCCTGCCCGAATTAAATGCTTTGCAGCAGGAAGGCCAACTGGTAAAAGATTCTTCTGCCTTGTTACAAGGCCAAAGTCTGGTTCTGGAAGGTTTAATTACCCTTAAAGCTTACATGAATATTGACATAGCCACCCCGTTTGAGATTGATGCACCTAATGTAGAGGCCATTCCGGTGGACAACCTGTTGGATCTTCAGCCTGCTGATGTATATGCCCTGGCACTAAATAGCCAGCCTTCCATTAAGCGTTTTGCGCTGCAAATAGAAGCAGCAAAAAAACAGGTGTCTGCTGCACGAGCAAATATGTATCCCACTCTTTCAGCTTTTGGCGGGTTAAATTCCAGGTATATCAATTCAAAATTTCCTTTAATTCTTGGTGTTCAAACCGGCCAGCCTACAGGTGCTTTTATAGTGGATGGTGGCGGCAATAAGGTAAACGTATTAGCAGACAGGCCATTGTTTGGCAGACGATCGGTAGCGCTTTCCCGGCAACTAAACAACAACTTTGGGCAGAGCCTTGGATTGAATTTGCAGTTTCCGATATTTAATGCGGGCTCCAGCAAAACACAGTGGAAGAAAGCACAGATTAATGTTTTGCAAAGCAACCTGCAACAGGAACAGGAAAAAATAAACCTCAAGAACAACATTTATACCGCTTACCAGCAAGCCTATTCTTCTTATCAAAAATACAAGGCCTCTACACGCACTGTTGAGGTATCGCAACGTGCCTTAGACATCTCCAAAAAAAGATATGACATAGGTTTATTGGGCACGCTGGATTACATTATTACCCAAAACAACCTGACGAATGCCCAGATTGAAGCTGTGAGCAACCGGTACGACTTTGTATTTAAAATGAAAGTGCTGGAATTTTACAAAGGGGATGGCATTCGCTTATAAAAAATTAGATACTTAAACAGAACTCCGAAACTAAACCTTATGAACAAAAAATTGATGTGGGTTATTATTTCTTTAGTGTTACTAATTATACTGCTGATTGTATTAAAAAAGACAGGAGTAATTGGTAAAGAAGAAGGAACCAAAGTAACCACCGAAAAAGTAGTTAAACGAACCATTATAGAAACCGTAAATGCAAGCGGTAAAGTTTATCCTGAAATAGAAGTAAAGGTGAGCTCCGATGTAAGTGGAGAGATTGTTCAGTTAAATATTGATGAAGGCGACAGCGTAAAGAAAGGCCAGGTATTGGCTCGCATTTATGCTGATATATATGGCAGCCAACGCGACCAGGCTGCTGCTGGTGTAACGCTACAACAAGCGCAGGTAATGAACTCGCAGGCACAGCTTAATGCATTGCTGGCAACGTTAGACCAGGCAAAGGTTACCTACGACAGGCAAAAGAAATTGCTGGACGATAAGGTTATCTCACGAGCCGAATTTGAGCAGGCAGACCAAACTGTAAAAACTGCTACAGCAAACTACAATGCAGCGCTTGCAGGTATAAAGGGCAACCAGGCATCAGTACAAAGTGCCCGTGCACAATTGGCAAGGGCTAATAAAGATGTAAGCCGTGCTACCATTGTGGCTCCTATGGATGGCGTGGTAAGTTTACTGGCAGTTAAAAAGGGAGAGCGGGTGGTAGGTACAGCACAAATGGCCGGTACCGAAATGCTACGTGTTGCTGATATGAAACTGATTGAAGTAAGAGTGAATGTTGGCGAGAACGATATACCAAAAGTGCATTTGGGCGATAGCGCCCTGGTGGAAGTGGATGCTTACAATAACCGTAAATTTAAAGGACTGGTTACCAAAATTGCCAGCAGCAGTACCGGTGCAGCACAAAGCACACAAAGTGCAAACAGCACCGAGGTTACCAATTACGAAGTACACATAAGGTTATTACCTGAAAGTTATAGCGACCTTTTTGATCCCGGAAAACCTAAATCTTTTCCGTTTAGGCC
>JANPPB010000877.1:0-3455 GCA_031428295.1 Segetibacter sp.
ACCAGTTCGGCTGGTGTTGTTTTAGTATTGGATGAGAAGGTAAAGCGGGCACTTTCAAAATTTGCCAGGTTATTGGCAGCATCGCCATTGCTTACACTAATGACCATCTTTTTAACTTTAATAGTGCTGACAGCACCAGCACCAAAAGCACCGGCAGTGTTTGCTCTTATAATACTATCAAGATTAAAATTCATGGTGAATGAACCAAGAGAGGCTTCGCTGTTTAACACAATCGGGATTGCAGGAACTCTAATTTGAAATGCAGGGAGATTAACATCAATCGAAGGGAAAATGGCGTCTTTAATTTTGTTACAAGACATGCCCGCTATAACAAAAATTAAAAGCGATACACTTATCAATACTTTTTTCATGGTTATTGGTGTTTAAACCCAATATTAGCAATTAGTATACCATAACAAGAAAGCCATCCTTGAGGATGACTTTCTTGTTAAATGTAAAATATTGCAGGAATGAAATTTTAAAAAGTTTAGTGGATACCCACAGAATATTACATGGCTATCTGCTTCTCAACCATCATTTTACGCATGTTTATTAAACCATAACGCATACGGCCCAAAGCGGTGTTGATGCTGCAATTGGTCATTTCAGCAATTTCTTTAAAGCTCAGATCAGCATAATGACGCAATACAATTACTTCTCTTTGCTCTTCAGGTAACATATCAACCAAACGTCTAACGCGATCGTGGCTTTGTCCCTGCATCATCTTGGTTTCAGGGCTTTCGTTACTCATGTTTAATACTTCAAAAATGTCGCGGTCGTCGCTGGTTTTAATGGCTGGGCTGCGTTTAACTTTTCTAAAATGATCCACGCAAAGGTTATGTGCAATGCGTAAAGCCCATGGAAGAAACTTACCTTCTTCGGTGTAACGGTTGTTACGAATGGTGTCAATCACCTTTATAAATACATCCTGGAATAAATCCTCAGCCAGGTATTTATCCTTTACTAAAAACAAAATTGAAGAATATATTTTGTCTTTATAGCGGTTTACTAAAACTTCTAAAGCCTGGCCATTTCCTTGTTGAAAAGCCTGTACTAGTTGGGTGTCGGTAGCCTGTGTAAATGTTTTCATAAATAGTTGGTTGTTTTGGATAGGTTTTGGGATAATTGATAGATTATGGATTATTTATTTGGTTTGAAACATTATCTTTTTTTGGAAAGTCTTCCTTTTAAATTGGTTACCGGTTAACCTTTTTAAAACTTTGGGACGTTTCTCGTTTTGAGATGCCTGTTTCGTTACTGCTGTAAAGTTGAAAGAAACATTTAAGAGGTTCTGCTGCAAATAGGTACAACCATGCCCGAAAAGGGCATTAATAAATACCTGAATTTAGACAAATGCAATACCTTATAAACTGATTAAAAAGGGATGCACATGTGATAAAGATTATTAAGGCAGGTATCAAAACCTTTTACCAGTAATGCTTTCAGATGTTAGGCTGGTATGGCTGGTAAAATTTTGAGCAGAAGAAATCTTCCCCAAACATCAAAAAAAATTGCACTAAATTAAAAAAAGGTTAAACGCGAAAACCTTTTTGGGATATTGTGTAGTTACTACACTTAACATTTAAAACGAGCAGGAAAATATTACCATTCGGCCCTTGCAGTTGGGCTAACACTAAAATCAGCAAAGTCGGCCCGAAGGAATTTGTAATAGGCTGTTATTGCAATCATAGCCGCATTGTCGGTACAGTATTCAAAGGCCGGAATATAGGTATTCCAACCATGTTTAGCACCCATTTCGGTTAATCCAATTCTTAAGCCACTGTTTGCACTTACTCCCCCTGCAATGCCTACCTCTCTTACACCTGTTTTGTCAGAAGCTTTTTTCAATTTATTCATTAAGATAGTAACAATGCGATGTTGGATAGAAGCGCAGATATCCGCTACGTTCTCTTCAACAAAACGGGGGTTGTTCCGGGTTTCGTGTTGAAGAAAATACAAGATGGAAGTTTTTAAACCACTGAAACTAAAATTAAGTTCGGGAATATTAGGTTCAGGAAACTTGTATTTGGTTTCATTGCCGCTTTTAGCATATTTATCAATCAATGGCCCTCCCGGATATGGAAAGCCCAAAAGCTTAGCACTCTTATCAAATGCCTCGCCGGCAGCGTCATCAATAGTTTCGCCTATGACGGCAAGATCGTATGGGCTATTGCATAAAACGATCTGGGTATGACCGCCACTAACGGTTAAACATAAAAAAGGAAATGAAGGAGCAGGCTGCCTTATTAAATTGGCCAACACATGCGCCTGCATGTGGTGAACAGTGATCAAAGGTTTATTGTAAGCCAAAGCCAGCGATTTTGCAAACTGGGCACCCACCAATAAGCTCCCGATTAAACCAGGAGCTTGAGTGAAGGCAAAGGCATCAATATCTTTTAAAGTTAAGTTTGCCTGTTGCAAAGCCGCATCAACTACGGGTACAATGTGCTGTATGTGAGCACGGCTTGCCAGTTCCGGAACTACCCCGCCATATTGCTCATGAATTTTTTGGGTAGCAACTATGTTCGACAAAATTTTTCCATCACTACAAACCGAAGCACCGGTATCATCGCAGGAAGATTCTATAGCTAAAATATTGGTCATTAGGTCAATGGGTTAATTAGTCATTAGGTCAATAGTGACTTTGGACAAAAATCGTAATAATTTCTTAAATGGAAAAGATGAATAGAATTATAGCAAGCACAAGGGAGTGACCCCGCAAGTCTGACGGGGGAGCCACAACGCTGCTTAATAGAAGTACAGAGGTTCGGTTAAAAAAATAAAATTTAAAGCAAGTACAACTAGTTATTTACCATTGACCCAATGACCGATTGACTTAATGACTATAACTATTTCATTCGAATGGCTACTACAGGATTCATTCGTGCAGCAATTGTAGCAGGAATAATACCTGAGAGTACACCCACCACCACGCAAATGGAGATTGCTAAACTTAACGTTGCAAACGAAATATAAATAGGGAAAGGCATAATTGCACTTAGCAATTTTGTCAATAAAAAAACAAGTATCAATCCAATAAGCCCACCCATCAGGCAAAGGAAAGAGCTCTCTAATAAAAACTCGGTGAGAATGGTGGAGCTTTTTGCCCCGATGGCTTTTTTAAGACCGATCTGGCTGGTACGCTCTCTTACAGTAACAAACATAATATTGGCAACACCAAAGGTGCCTACAATAAGCGATAAGCCTGCAATAGCCCATCCTCCAAGGTTTACGGAGCCAAATACACTATCCATTTGTTTGCTAAACATATTAATGTCGTTCAACGCAAAATCATCTTCTTCCAATGGGCTTAACCGGTGGATGGATCGCATAATACCTTTTAATTCATCAACCAGGGCTTCTGAAGAAATGTTCTCCTTTCCTTTTACCATAATTAATGGGCTGTTATATTCAATCACCACCATACTTGCCAATAAATAATAGGGCAATACAAC
>JANPPB010000878.1:0-4903 GCA_031428295.1 Segetibacter sp.
CGCAAGCAAAGGACAAACGAATTACTCGAAAAACAAAAGCAGGAAATAGACCTGCAACGTGCAAAGGCAGAGCAAACACTAAGCGAATTAAAAGCTACCCAATCTCAACTCATCCAATCCGAAAAAATGGCCTCACTCGGCGAGCTTACTGCAGGCATTGCACATGAAATACAAAATCCATTGAATTTCGTCAATAATTTTTCAGAAGTAAGTGCAGATTTAGTTGAAGAAATGAAAGAAGAATTATTAATGGGAAATAATCAACAGGCAATTTCTATATCTAATGATTTAAAAGAAAACCTGGTAAAGATTACCCACCACGGCAGGCGTGCAGATGCTATTGTAAAAGGCATGCTGCAACATTCACAAACAAGCCCGGGCTACAAAGAATTAACAGATATAAATGCTTTAGCAGACGAATATTTACGCTTAAGCTATCACGGGTTAAGGGCCAAAGACAAAAATTTTAATGCAGACTTTAAAACTGATTTTGATGACACCATTGGTAAGATAGCAGTTGTTAAGCAAGACATAGGAAGGGTGTTATTGAACATTTATAACAATGCGTTTTATGCGGCTTCCATGCCCTCTGAAAGGGGGTTCAAAGACCCATTTCGTACACACCAACCGACTGTATGGGTGACGACTTCCAAACTCCCCCCTTCGGGGGGTGGGGGGGCTGTTATTTCTGTTCGCGACAACGGCCCCGGCATCCCTTCTGCTATTCTCGATAAAATCTTTCAACCCTTCTTTACCACCAAACCAACAGGGCAGGGAACGGGTTTGGGATTATCGTTGAGCTATGATATTGTAAAGGCACATGGCGGGGGGGTAAGTGTGGAAAGCAAAGAAGGAGAAGGCACCACATTCATTATTCAACTACCTAAACTATAAACCATATGGAACTACTAAACCAGCTACTTGCAATCAACCCCAATTATATTCTAATTGGTTTAATGGTGTTATTCTATTCAATGGAGCACCTTCTACCGGTTCAATTTAAATTCAACCGAAGACCACAGCACCTGGCCCATAGTTTGGTGCTGGGTGTCATCTTTGTAATCGTTAGCTTCTTCTGGGCTACAGTTACCGTATTTTCCATTAACTGGTTTAATGAAAATGAGATAGGCCTCTTCCACCTACTCACTATGCCGGCCTGGCTGAAGCTCGTATTGAGTGTGATGTTGTTTGACCTGGTCACGTATTGGTTTCACAGGATGGCACACAGATTACCGCTTGTATGGCGCTTTCATCGGGTACATCACAGCGATACAAACATGGATGCTTCTACCAATTTTAGGAGCCATCCTATTGAATTTATTTTCTGGTTCGGTCCTTCGAATATTATAGCCGCAGCCATCTTTGGATTAAGCAATCTTTCCCTGGGGTTATACTTTCTTATTGTTACACCCTTATTTTTTCTGGAACATACTAACCTCAAGTTTCCTACCTGGATCGACAGGACTATAGGGCTCGTGTTTACTACACCCAACATGCACAAAGTGCATCATGAGCAAGACCAGTATTATACTGATTCCAACTTTGCCGACATCTTTATTTTGTGGGACAGGATCTTTGGAACTTTTAAGTACAAGCCACCTTCACAAATATCATTTGGCCTTAAAGAATTTGATGAGGACCAGAAACAAACTTTCTGGTATTTACTGAAAAGTCCTTTCATCAATATGAGCCGCGTTTCTTCAGCAGCATTACACAACCAAAAGCCTGCACGTAATACACAGGCAAGTTCACAACAGGTGGAGACTAATAGCCAATGACAATTAAAACATAACTGGATGCCGGGATAAAAATTAAAATGGATGATTATTTTATGTTTTCGGCATTATAAAAACAAGTCCGTAATACCCATCCATCCGTCCCAATCCGTGATTGTGGTATGCTATGATATTGTAAAAGCGCATGGCGGCGAATTGAAAGTGAAAACAAAGGAGGGTGAAGGAGCGGAGTTTATTATAATGCTACCAGTTGTTTGAAATGGGATGATGGATAACACAGGCTTCGGTGAAGTGATTGATAGAAATTAAATGAAAAAGGGTGAACTTATTGTATCATTCAAAAACTCTTTTTTTAAAAATATATTCACCAGTTTTACTAAAACAAATCCAAAATGAAATGCTTTCTCCATTCATACATATTGATCTCTGTTTTACTGCTGTCAATTAAAAGTTCTTCTCAAACGCAACAAGTAAAATTTAATCCTGTCGTGGGCACTAACGGCATTTCATTAGGAAAAATAAACGCAATAACAAAAGACAAGTATGGCTTTATATGGTTCTCAGATCAATCCAACCGATGCATTATAAAGTTTGATGGCAGCCACATGACGAGGTATCAAAACGATCCAAAAAATTCTAACACTCTTGGCGGTTACTATCCCGAATGTTTATTTGCAGATACTGCGGGAAATATTTGGATCGGCTTTTATGGAATGGGGTTCGACAAATTTGATCCGGTTAAAAATATCTTCACACACTATCGCAATAATAAAAATGATGCCTCAAGTTTAAGTAATGATTTTGTAACGGCCATTCTAATAGATCATCTTGGCAATATTTGGGTAGGTAATTATGGCGGTGTGGATCTGCTGGATGAAAAAACTGGAAAATTTAAACATTACAGCAATAAAGCAGGCGATTTAACCAGCCTTAGTTGCAATACGGTAAGAGCATTATATGAAGACAGAGCAGGAGTGCTTTGGGTAGGCACAGGTTTTCCCTTTGATGATATTAAAGAAGGAGGTCTTAACCGTTATAATCGAAGCACTGGAAACTTTACCCGCTATATGAGTGATCCAAAAAATCCGCATACCCTCATAAATGATAAAGTAAGAGCCATTTTTGAAGACAGCTATGGAAATTTCTGGGTAGGTACTAAGGGAGATGGTTTGCACACAATGGACAGAAAAACAGGATTGTTTACCCGATATCCTTATAATCCGGCCAGGCCTGATCAATTAAGCCGCACTCCTCTAAAGGATAGTTGGGATCATATTACTTTTATTACTGAAGATGCAGATAAAAAAATATGGATCGGTACTTTAATTAATGGATTAATCCGGTACGATCCCATTGCAAAAAAGGTAACTCATTACGGCAGTATTTACGATACTGCTGGGGCTTTGAAAGACAGTTCCAGTTGGTGTGCAAAGGCAACTACGGATGGTCTTATCTGGCTCAGTACACAAAGAGTAAATTTATTTAAGATTGATATATATAATACCATCATTCCACATTTTGATACTAAGAAAAATAGTGCAATAATTTCTGGTCTTGAAGAAGGAGACTCAATAAGATGGACTGGTTTCG
Source organism: Segetibacter sp. (assembly GCA_031428295.1). Lineage (GTDB taxonomy): Bacteria > Bacteroidota > Bacteroidia > Chitinophagales > Chitinophagaceae > Segetibacter. Next base: position 3,327 of record JANPPB010000878.1, read on the forward strand.
AAAGCGGACTGGTGCGTAAAGATTTAAGAAACGGAACTACCCGCCGGTTTGTAAATGAGCCCCATAATCCGAATAGTTTAAGTAATAATGTAGTAACCGGAATTATAAAAATTAAACAGGGAGATTTATGGATTGGAACTATAAATGGATTGAATCATTTAAATATTAATACCGGAAAATATACCAGGTATAAGTATGATACAGGCAAAATAATTAATAGTAATAACATAATAATTAGACTTTGTGCAGATAGGGATTCAAATATATGGGCAGCTACTAACGGCAATGGTATATATATGCTAAACAGGCAAACAGAAAAATTTACCACTTTTAAAAATGATCCCGCAGATATAAACACATTAAGCAATGATTATATCAGCGCTATGCTTGTATACGGAGATAACCTTTGGATTGGAACTTATAACAATGGGGGACTAAACAAATTGAACACTCATACCGGAAAATTTACACACTATCTGCCGGGATTGGTCATTTCGACTATTTATAAAGATGCTGCCGACGTTTTGTGGATTGGCACACCAGGTGGCCTGTTTCAATACGATAAAAAGTCAGATATTTTTACTTCGAATGCTGATGAAAATGCAGGGAATAATATTACTCAAATTGCTTCCATTACAGGAGATAAAGAAGATAACCTTTGGATAGCTGCCAGGTCAGGAATTCATATGCTTAACAAAAAAAGGGATCAACTTACCTACTATGGAAAAGAAAATGGTATTTCGGAAGGTGATAATTTTTTTAACTGGGGGGCAGCTCAAATGCATAACGATGGGGAATTGATTTTTACTTATGATAATGGCTATTATGCTTTTTATCCGGATAAACTAAAAACCTCTTTAAATAAAACACAATTATATTTTACAAGGTTCTGGCTCAACAATACAGAAATTATTCCCGGAAACGCAGGACCAATAAAACAGTCACTTTATAATACAAAAGAAATTCTGCTGAAGCATGATCAGAATGTATTTTCTTTTAGCGCCACCTTCATAGATTTCCACAATCCCAGCGATAAAAATATTTTTTATAAGTTGGAAAATTATGACCACGAATGGCATAGTTCAGTGGCGGAAGAAAGAATACAATATTTTAACTTACCTCATGGCAAATATATTTTACGAATAAAAACTGCCAACACAAGCAACGGTGAGTGGATTGAAAAAGGCATTTCAATAATTATATCTCCTCCCTGGTGGAGTACATGGTGGGCATATACTTTTTATGGTTTGTGTTTACTTGCTGGTATTTTTTTTACGGACCGCATACGCCGAAAAGTAGTTATAGAAAGGGAGCGTGCAAAAACAAAGGAAAGAGAACTGGCACAGGCAAAGGAAATTGAAAAAGCCTACAAGCAACTCGAAGTAACCCATGAAACCCTAAAAGCAACCCAGGCCCAACTCATCCAATCCGAGAAGATGGCTTCGCTTGGTGAGCTCACTGCCGGGATAGCTCATGAAATACAAAACCCCTTAAACTTTGTAAATAACTTTTCAGAGGTAAGTGCAGATTTAGTTGAAGAGATGAGAGAAGAATTATTAATGGGAAATAATCAACAG
>JANPPB010000879.1:0-1816 GCA_031428295.1 Segetibacter sp.
GTGCTTCCATTCAAGAATGGTTGCCGTAAAATAGTCCGGATAATATTCACTGAAAAGCATGCAGGAAGATACTTACATTCTTGTATCAGGTTTACAGGGTATTGGTGATTTGCAGGTGAAGAACACCCTGCAAAGGCGGGAAATGCCGGGGTCCCTCAGCCCTCGCACAAGGGCTTAGAAGGAGACCCCAGCAGGACAAAAAGGCGGGAACGCAAGAGGTCGCAGAAGAATTTGGACAGCAACATTTATAATTATAACCACTGACGTCTTTCAATTGCCACAACTTCATAAACACTTTAACGTTGGTAGCCATCAAAATGCAACATGTCAATCTTTAAAAAACTATTTGGAAAGACTTCGATTGAACAAGAAATTCAAACAGGTAATGGAAAAGAGCCTGAACATGCAGTTCTCGTTTATTTTGACTACAAGAAGGAGAACTTGAAACCACTTCATGAATTGGAAGACAAACTTGAAAGGGTTATTACAGAGAATAAAGTTGGCGAATATGATGGGCATGAAATAAGTGTAGATTATAACGACGGTATTCTTTATATGTACGGACCAAATGCAGAAATTTTATTTAAAACAGTTAAGCCGATTTTGGAAGCGACAAATTTTATGTTGGGCGCTAAAGCAAAACTTCGCTTTGGACCACCCGAAGATGGAGTTAAAGAAATCGAAGTTCAAGTTGGTTTAGATTAATTGTGCCTCTTGTCCTGCCGGGGGTCTCCTTGCTTAGCCAATGCGTATTGGCCGTTGGACCCCGGCATTCCTTGCATGTTTTTTATTAATTCCTCGCTACCGCCCTCCACACTTTTTAAACTAAAACTACTTTTTTAGCACTAAAGCCCTGAAGTATTGCGGATATTATAACCACCAACCCCGCTCCTACCACATTCAACCATAAAAAGCTTAGGCCTATTATTCCGTTTTGGTTTAGAAAAAACAAGGTAACCACACTAATCTCTGATACTACTGCACTCCAGAACACTGCCTTTCCACCAATCTTTTTAATATAAAAAGCCACCAAAAATATTCCAAGGATAACGCCATAAAACAATGAGCCCAAAATATTCACTGCCTCAATAAGGCTACCCATGCGATTGGCAAACTGGGCAACAAAAATGCAAAAAATGCCCCAGCCAAAGGTGTACCATCGACTGGTTACATATTCCCTGGCATTACAATCATCTACATGCTCCTCAGCAGCATTTTTTCTAAAGCGCTGGTGAAAGTCAATCATAGTACAAGATGCAAGTGAGTTAAGCGCCGCCGCAATAGAACCCCATGCAGCAAGAAAAATAATAGCAATCAAAAGGCCGATTAAACCAACCGGCAAATAGTCAACCACAAAGCGAAGAAATATATAATTGGTATCGTTATTATCAGCCAAAGGCACCGCTTTCTTTAAATAACCTTTATAATCGTTTCGCAATACCTGCATTTGCTGGTCACCTTTAAGCAAGCTATCTTTTAATAAACTATTAGCCGTTGATGGTTGCGTTTGTGCATCGTTTACAAATTGCATACTCAGCCGGTTTTGCTGTTTATTCAGCACGTCATAATCTTGTTTGATGGCCTGCAGCGAATCTTTAAAAACAGTTTTATAAGCCTGCTGTTCTACTAATCGGTTATGAAAAACTGGTGAAGGCTTAAACTGGTAAAACGTAAAAAGCAAAGCGCCTATTAACAGAATGAAGAACTGCATAGGCACTTTCACCAGGCCATTCATCAATAACCCTATCTTGCTCTCAGTATTATTTTTAGCAGTAAGGTATCGGCCTACCTGGCTTTGATCGGTACCAAAATAACT
>JANPPB010000880.1:0-3806 GCA_031428295.1 Segetibacter sp.
GTGTTCCATCCTTGCTGCCCGATGTAAATTTCTCAACTTTTGCCAGGGTCAATGAGTCCAAAAATTTGTTTTGAACAGTGGTTAACCTTCTTGGCTTACCGCCTTCAACTACAAATATTTCAGCCGGCATTTGCGGTTCAGACATAAAGGAGACCAAATCACCTGAAGGCAACACCTCAATTGAGCCAAAGCTTCTATCACCACCCGAAACAGTTTTCATGCTACCATCAACAGCGTCAAAAGAAGCAATGTAACGTTGCCTGTCGTCAGAAATAAGGGCTACAATCGATTTGCCATTCTTCAACCAACGGGGATTACTTATTGGGCGATCTAAAGCAGCACCAAATGGTTTTGGTTCACCAACGGCAATATCAACAACATACAACCCTGTTTGATCGTACATCTCGAAAGTAGCGTTAGAGGTGCTGCGCAGGTATGCAATCTTTTTACCATCGGGGCTCCACTGCGGGTCAGCATCGCCACCGGTCCAGGTAGTAAGCTTTTTTAATTTTGCCCCAATGGTAGTATCAATTAAGAATATATCCGAGTTTTCATTCCTGTCCGGCTCTTCAGTTTGATTGCTTACAAATGCAATGGTTTTGCTATCAGGGCTCCAGGTGGCATCTGCCTCAGTGTACTTGCCAAACGTGAGTTGCCTGGTGTTTTTGGATGCTACATCAAACAGGTATAAATGTGTTCTGCCGGTATCGTACTGATAACCGCTTATGTCCTGCTTAAACCTGAACTTATTAATCACGTATGGCTGCGGCGGTTTGTTTTTAGCCGTGTCTTTCTGGTCTTTCATAGTCAGCACCAGCTTTTTGCTGTCGGGGCTCCAACTGTATGCGCCAAGGTCGCCTTTGGTATCTGTAAGCTTTATGCCCTCGCCACCGCGGCGGTCCAGTAACCATACCTGCGAAGTGCCACCCAAACGCGTTGCGGTAAATGAAATATACTTACCATCGGGGCTCCATCGGGGGCTGCTTTCGTTATCAGGAGTGTTGGTAAGCTGCACAGTTTCTTTGCCATCAATACTTACCATCCATATATCACTATTCTTTTTGTCCTTGGCTGAATCTATGGTGCTTACGGTGTAAGCCACCCATTTGCCATCTGAAGAAATATTGGCATCCGAAAGATTTTGAAGGCGGTAAATATCACCGGGACGCAAAGTGCGTTTTCCATTTTGGGCATGTACAATGCCAGCAAAACAAAACAATAATAAAAGGCTACAGGTACGAATGTGCATATTGTAAAAAATAAAGTTTTTGAAAAAATAAATATAGCAAAGAAACCCTAACTACCCCGGTACGATCAGGCGGTGTACTTAATTGTACTTAAATATTTAAACAACATTTATCCAGGCAATTGGTTTTCGGTCTCTGATTATAAAAAAGAAGATATCAGCAGGTTTTAGTTACACATTTTTGAGAAAGATGCATGTGCCGTGCAAACGTAATTCAGTATTATTGCCGCATGACTATTATACCTCCATATTTAAAAAAAGGCGACACTATTGGCATAGTTTGCCCTGCCGGTTACATGCCATACGAAAAGGCGGCAACATGCATAGATGTGTTGCAACAATGGGGGTATAAAGTAAAGGTGGGCAAAACCCTGGGCAGCCAATTCAATTATTTTTCAGGTTCCGATGATGAGCGTTTAGCAGACCTGCAGCAAATGCTTGACGATGATACTGTGCAGGCAGTCTTATGTGGTCGTGGTGGTTATGGTTTAAGCAGAATAGTTGACCGCATCAATTTTTCCCGTTTTAAAAAGAAACCGAAATGGGTGATTGGCTTCAGTGACATTACTGCATTGCATTCGCATATTTACAGGCGATTTTCAATAGCTGGTATGCATGCCCCAATGGCTGCGGCGTTTAACGATCTGCAATATAAAAACGAGTATGTGCAGTCGTTAAAAAAAGTATTGGCAGGAAAAAAATGTAAGTATACGGCCCCATCGCATTCTTTTAATAAGCTGGGTATAGTAACCGGTACATTAATTGGTGGAAACCTGTCGATGATAGCTCATTTGGTCGGCACCCCTTCAGCTTTAAAAACCAAAGGGCATTTGCTTTTTTTAGAAGATGTGGGCGAATACATTTATAATATTGACCGCATGTTGTATCAGTTAAAACGAAGCGGTGCTTTTGATGAAGTTGCCGGCGTGGTTATTGGTCTCTTTACCGATATGAAGGATACCGTTGTACCATTTGGCAGCATTGTTTACGAAGTAATACGGGATGTATTGAAGGAGTACGAATTTCCTGTGTGCTACCAGTTTCCGGTAAGTCATGAAGCAGAGAATTATGCCCTGAAAATTGGATTGAACTACCAGCTTAGTGTGAGAAAAAACAGCGTGACTTTGGCAGAACAGTAAATTAACGTACCCTAGTAGCTTCTGTACAAATTAACTGCTAAAATTCTTGAGGCATTATAAATCTATATACTTTTAATCATAGCCACCGATGTTATTAAGTTAAGGCTGAATTACCCTGAAAGGGTAGAATTTTAATAGCCACGGGTGTAACCCGTGGATAATAATACGTCGGATTAATCAACCCTGAATGGGTTGAAGAAACACAAAAAGTTCAAGAAAAAGTTCAACCCCTGCAGGGTTATGTCAACTTACTAAATAATACCGCCGGTTTCACCGGCGGCTATTCAAATTAAAGCCCTTCAGGCTTATCTTAATGACATTTCAAGGCTGCTCTAAAGCACTAAGAAACACACAGGAAATTTTGGGACATGTATTAGGGGGTATATATCCATAAATATGTCCACAACATTACCACCCATTATCTCCGCAATAAACCTCACCAACCCACATAAGCAGACTATAGTTTTTCGATTTGCATAACGAATTATTTATGGTTAAATATGCTGGAGGTTGCCCTAATTTTATTATCATGCAATTGGATTAAATCTATATTGTGATAGTTAAAATTTATAACTTATGACCTTTGTTCAGTTAGAATATATTGTGGCCGTTGATACTTACCGGCACTTTGCTTCTGCTGCAGAACATTGCTTTGTTACGCAGCCAACATTGAGTATGCAAATACAAAAAATGGAGCTTGAATTAGGAGTGAAAATATTTGACCGCAGCAAACAACCCGTTGTACCTACGGAGATAGGTCAGCAATTGGTGGAACAGGCAAAAAGAATACTCTCCGAGAAAAATATGATTGATGAGTTGGTTCAGATTAAGAAGGGCATTCTAACAGGCGAACTTAAAGTTGGCATCATACCTACATTGGCTCCCTATCTCTTACCGCTTTTTATACAACAATTTACAAGTAAGCATCCGCAGGTACGTTTGATCGTAAGTGAGCTTACTACAGAAAAAATTATTTCGGGGTTAAAGGAAAGCCGGATTGATGTTGGCATATTAGTAACACCCCTAAACGAAACCGGAATTAAGGAACATGTATTGTTTTATGAGGAACTGTTAGTCTATGTATCAAAAAACAACCCCGTATACAACAAGACATTTGTGTTACCGCAGGATATTGACCCCAATAAACTTTGGTTGCTGGAAGAAGGTCATTGCTTTCGGTCGCAAATATTAAACCTGTGCGAACTACGGAAGGTGGGCAGGGGAAGTAATAATTTTGAATACGAAGCCGGCAGTTTCGAAACGCTTCGCCGAATGGTTGAATTAAATGATGGCATTACTGTGTTACCCCAACTGGCAACATTTGATCTTAATAGCAACCAGCAACAACTGGTGCGGCAGTTTAGAAGACCGGCACCTATGCGTGAAGTAAGCATGGTGGTACACCGCGATTTTGTAAAGAA
>JANPPB010000881.1:0-3174 GCA_031428295.1 Segetibacter sp.
GCCCACCGGCATGTTGAAAAAAGATTTTTTTAAACGCACCATCGATGATATTTACAAGGAGCTCACTTACCTTATATTCTATTTTCAGGGCGAGCCATACCTCAACCCCGACTTTTTAGAGATGGTAACCTATGCCCACAACAAAGGCATATACACGGCCACCAGCACCAACGCCCATTACCTTAATGATGCCAATGCAAAAAAAACTGTGGAAAGTGGTTTGGACCGACTGATCATTTCAATTGATGGCACTTCGCAGGATGTGTACCAGCAATACCGGGTAGGTGGCAAGCTTGATAAAGTAATGGAAGGTGCCCGCAATATTGTAAAATGGAAGAAGGAACTCAATAGCACCAAGCCCTTTGTATTCTTCCAGTTTCTGGTGGTAAAACATAACGAACATCAAATTGAAGAGATCAAACAACTGGCAACAGAAATTGGTGTGGACCAGGTACGTTTTAAGACTGCCCAGGTTTACGACTATGAAAATGATCCCAACCAACTCATCCCCACCATAGAAAAATACAGCCGTTACCGCAAGGGTAAAGATGGAAAAATGAAATCGAAAAGTGGCCTTGCCAATCATTGCTGGAAGCTTTGGCAGGGCAATGTAATATCGTGGGATGGCCTTGTGGTGCCATGTTGTTTTGACAAAGATGCCGCCCACCAGTTGGGTAATTTGCAGGTACAGTCGTTTAAAGAAGTCTGGAACAACGACAACTACAAACAGTTTAGAAAAGACATTATGACCACCCGCAAGAATATTGATATTTGTGCCAACTGCAGCGAAGGTCTTACCGTTTGGGAAGATTGATGCCTGAGATGTTTTTTGGAGCAGGCTTGGGTTTTATGGCAAAAGATTGAACCACGAAGGCACGAAGGCTCTAAGTTTCACTAAGGCTTTGTGTTGCTTTGTGTTGTTGGTGTCTTGGTGGTTCAATAGCACCATAATGATTTGCCGTACAAGGGTGTGACACAACAATGTCACATTCTTGATTCAACTGCTGGTCCCCCAAAATACTTTGTTTAAACTCACCATTCACAACAGACACTTCACTATGATTGATCAAATCAACTGGGGCATCATCGGGTGCGGCAATGTTACCGAGGTTAAAAGCGGTCCTGCTTTTAACAAAGTTCCCAATTCAAAATTGGTGGCTGTTATGCGTAGAGATGCAGCCAAAGCAGCCGACTATGCCAATCGCCATAAAGTAGCCAAATGGTACAGCGATGCTTATGAGTTGATTAATGATCCTAAGGTTAATGCCATTTATGTAGCTACACCGCCTTCATCGCACAAGGAGTATACTTTGGCAGCACTCGCCGCAGGCAAACCTGTTTATGTTGAAAAACCTGTTGCCATGAACGAGGCTGAATGTGCAGAAATGTCTGCAGCATCAAAAAAGTATGGAGTTAAGCTTTGTGTTGCACACTATCGCAGGCAAATACCACTATTCAAAAAAGTGAAGGCTTTGTTAGACGAAAAAGCTATAGGCGACATTCGTTTTGTCGATTTAAAACTCACCCAGTCGATTAAAAAAAATATTGTTGCTCCTTCCAAAGAAAACTGGCGCATCGACCCTGCTATCTCCGGCGGAGGTATTTTTCATGACCTTGCCCCGCACCAGCTCGACCTGATGTATCATTTTTTTGGTGCTGCAAAAAAGGTTACCGGCATATCACAAAACCAGGCTGGCTTGTACGCTGCTGACGATATTGTTACGGGGCAAATTCAATTTAATAACGGTGTATTATTAAATGGCCTTTGGTGTTTTACAGTTCAGGAAAGCGATGTACAGGATAGCTGCGAAATTGTAGGTAGTAAAGGCAAAATCCGTTTCTCCGTATTTGGCGATGCACTTAGTGTTACCATCGATGGGCAGCAACAGGTTTATACCATTCCATATCCCATGCATGTGCAACAACCTATGATAGAACAAGTGGTTCAATACTTTTTTGGTCAGCAGCTAAACCCATGCAGTGCTGACGAGGCTGCGGTAGTAATGCAATGGATGGACTGCATGACCAATCACACAAAATAAAAACTTACTCCTTCCCGCTATTTTTAAACACAGCTTTAGATTAGCAATAAATTCAAACCATTCTGATTTAAAATATACGGCTCGTATATACAATTCTCAATCACTTGGAACATTGTAAAATGGTAACTTGTAAAATTTATGCCACAAATTTTTGCAGAATAACTGATATTGGTTTTCTCCTTGTTAAGACCATTTTTCTATTCTATCGAATAAATAAAGTTTCACTCCATTCCAAAGACTGTTTCTTAAATCATCATCCATCGACTCAATCTGCAAGCTCTTGCTGATTGGGTTCTTACCTATTCTTTGTGAAAATTTCATAAAGTGTCAAATAGTGTTGCCTACAACGATAGGGCTTGGCGATATGGCGGTATTTGAAAATCGTCAGCCCGTAACTGCTGCTGAATATAGTTGCAAAAGATGATGATAAGAACTGCAGCCCGGTTTTATTCGTCAACTGGAACTAAAGCCGATTAGCGAATAAAAAGTTGCGCATATATTCGTTGCCCCGCCATACAGCCAAATCGAATGTTGTAGGCTTGTGGCTTTGTGTCAATTTTTTGAGGTTAAAAAATATAAGAAAACTTAAAATCAATTGCGGGATAAATTGTACCAAAGTCATAGTCAATGTCGTGTGCATACCCAACACCAATGTGAGAATTAAATGTCCAATGATTGCCTATAACTCTTTGAATACCCCAATGGATATTTGTCAAAATACTGTTTCTAATAATATCAGACTTTTTATACAATGGCATATTGTATTTTAGTCGTACTCCAATATAATTTCCCGAATTATACTGAACTGTCTTTCCATTATTTATTCTTTTTTTAAGGTTGTAAAAATATTTCGGTGTCGCAGAAAAATATAAGGCTGGTTTAAATACTTGGTAGTCTATTGAACCTTCGGCAATGTCATAGCCGCCGCCAAAGCCGAATGATAAATCAGTTGTCACACTGTTACTAACTCGAGGCTCAAAGGTCAACCCAATACCCTGTAAGCCGAGGTCTAATTTTGTCAAATTTAATAATTTGGTTTCAGGTTTTAGGGTTTGTCCATAAGACAAAGTCATAAATCCTAAAATGTTAGTTAATAGAATAATTCTTTTCATAAAGTATAGAGTCTGTTTTA
>JANPPB010000882.1:0-1690 GCA_031428295.1 Segetibacter sp.
TTTTCTCATGTCATAATCAGGTTAATTAAATTTTTAGACTGCTACTAAGCACTACCGAATAACTTTTAAGCGATGCTTAAGATTTCCGGTTCAATAAAAACCGCGGCTTTTCGTTACTGTTGCGGCCTGCACAATTTGATAGGCATTTGCAGAAGTGAATTGTTTGGTTAACCAAATCTGGTAATTATGAAAATTCTCCAGTCAAAGCCTCACTTTGTAATTAACATTTTTGAAAAAACCATTTAAGTTTATTAAGATATTTTTACCCATAATATTGATCAAACCTTTATGCATAAACGATTATTGACTTTGTTCGTGGCGCTCACTTTAGTTGCAAACACTTTTGCCCAAAGTAAAATACCTGTTAAAGCGCCGACTGCTACTTTAAAGGCCGCAACTGCTAATTCCACCGCCGGTTATAATATTCCAGTTACCATAACCCCATTAAAAAACACCTGGGTGTACCTCGGTTGTCATTTTGGCAAGTACAAAAACTTAGTTGATTCCGCCTGGTTGAATGCTCAAAGCCAGGGCGTGTTTAAAGGCAAAGCAAAACTTCCGCAAGGCATTTATTTAATGGTGTCGCCAAATAAGGTGTTGATGTTTGAATTTTTGATGGACAAAGGCCAGCATTTTACTGTCAAATCCGATACAAGTCACCTGGAAACGGTAACAATCACCGGTTCAGTAGAAAACCAGGTATTTCAACAGTACACGCAATTTCTCACTCAAAAAGCGCCAGTGCTTAGCCAAATGCAAAAGCAGTTAACCTCGGGCACGCTTTCAAATAAAGATTCTATTTTGCTTCGCGAAGCATTAAACAAAGGCAACAAAGAACTGCAGAATTACCGGGAGAAACTTGTAGCTGATCACCCAAACTCAATGCTGGCTACTTTTTTCAATACCATGCGCCGCCCCGAAGTTCCGGCCATACCTAAGCTTGCAAATGGCAAATCAGATTCTACGTACCCCTATCATTTTGTAAAAGAGCATTGGTGGGATGGTGTTTCGTTCGACGATGAAAGCCTGGTGCGTACTCCTTTTTTCGAACCCAAGCTGGAAGAGTACTTTAAATATTACGTTGTGCCCGAAGCTGATTCAATTATTCCGGAAGTGAACTACATGCTATTGGTTTCAAGAAACAGTCCCGAAATCTTTAAATACCTGCTTGGCAAGTTTACTGACAAATACATCAATCCTGAATACATGGGCCAGGAGAAAGTTTTTCTGCACTTGTTTGATAAATATTACAGTAAAGGCGACACGTTGTGGCTGAACGAAAAACAACGCAAATACATTTTTGACCGGGCTTATAGTTTAATGGCCAACCAATTAAACGAGCCGGCGGCCGATCTTGACATGCTGGATACTTCAGGAAAAAAAGAAACATTGTACGAGGTAAAAGCGCCTTTTACTTTTATAAGTTTTTATGATCCCAATTGTGGTCATTGTAAAGAAACCATTCCCCGCATCGATTCAATTTACCGGGCAAAATGGAAAGGCCTGGGTGTAAAACTGGTTGGTGTTAATGTAGATGAAGGGGCTATGGATGCATGGAAAAGCTTTATAAAAGAACATAAGCTTGAGGGTTGGTTACACATTTACCAGCCAAAAAATAAACGCGAAGCAGAGTCTAAAAACGGGGTTGCCAACTATAGGCAATTGTACGATGTGTTTAAAACGCCAACGT
>JANPPB010000883.1:0-3770 GCA_031428295.1 Segetibacter sp.
ATCTTTTCCCAATTGTTTAGACAATTCTTTTACAAATGCCGTGTTTCTAAAAGAACCCGCACTCAAATCGGGGAAATAATAATAAGTTAGAACTAATATATTCTTCAACAATGGTTCGGTAGTTTTTCTTATAAAATTTCCTGTGCTTGTTAATAATTATTTGTAAGACAAAAAGATACTAACATGGGATGATATAAATAAAAAAGGCAGTAAGATTTGGTATGAAACATTATCTAACCGCCTTTAATAAAGCCATAGGCTTCATCAGTGCAAGTATAGAACAAGTAGCAGGAATAACCAAACCTCAGAAGAAATTTTTGACCTGGCTTTTTGAGAAATGGGTGATGCTTCCTGTTCGCCATAACTTTTTAAATATTTATCGTTATGGCAACGGGGGATATTCAGAAAAGAGCATCCGGCATCAGTTTAGCCGTAAGATTAATTTCCCTGGCTGGTTTGAAACTGCAATGGGCAGTTTAAAGAAAAAGGAATGTATTGCAGCTTTCGATCCATCCTATATTAGCAAGAGCGGTAAAAAGACTTATGGCAAGGATTGGTTCTGGAGCGGTAAGGATCAGCAAACAAAACCGGGTCTGGAAATAGGCTGTCTGGCTTTAGTGGATGTGGCAGATGCTGCTGCTTACAGTATCGAAGCGGTTCAAACACCTTCGGACATGAAAGGAAAGTTAATGGAGCATTATGTAAATATTGTAAAGAAGAATATAGATTCCATATTATCCTATACCCGCTACCTGGCAGCAGACGGTTATTTTATGAAGAGCAGCTTTATAGATCCTCTCTTAAAATCAGGGTTGCATATAATAACCCGGATGCGACCAGACGCCAATCTATCGTACCTCTACACCGGTGTGCAAAAAACCGGCAGAGGAAGAAAGAAGCTTTATGCAGGAAAAGTGGATGTAAAAAATATAGACAAGCGCAAATGGAAAAGTTGTTATGAAGATGAGCACCTGCAGGGTTTCGAATTAAAAGTTTGGTGTGTAAGTCTTAAAAGAATAGTGAAAGCGGTATATGTGGAGTTTAAGGACAGGAAAGGATACACCATTTTGTTAAGCACAGATACTGAACAGAAAGGCGCAAAGATCATCCGTTACTATCAACTGCGTTTTCAGATAGAGTTTTTAATCAGGGATGCAAAGCAATATACAGGATTTGAAGAATGCCAGGCACGCAGTGAAACCAAATTGTACAATCATTTTAATATGTCGCTGATGAGCGTGTCACTGATGAAATTAACCTGTTGGGCATCCTTAACAAACAAAGAGCAGATACCTTTTTCAATGCGCAGTATCAAAACCTATTTTTATAATAAGTTTTTAACTGAAACAATTTTTTCAAACTTAGGTCTTGACTTAAGTTGCAATAAAATAAAAAAGCTTTATAGCCAGTGCTTAAATATTGGTTCTATGGCGGCTTAAAATATTACCGAACCATTGTTAATAAACAAAGTTTAATATTTTCATGAGTAGTTTTTACTTTTAATGGAAACGAATACTACATTTTATGTATTGTCCATTTTAATAAAAGCCGTCATATTTACAATTCAACTTACATTACCTTAAAACATTATAAACCATCTTTATAATTTTTAAAAATTACTGATGAGAACATTTTTATGCTCAATTTTTATTTTATGTGCTTTAAGCGGATTTAGCCAGACGATTAGTAATTACGATGGAAACCTAAGAGACCAATTTGGTGGAGCCGTAGGATATGGCAAACTTTCAATTAGGGAAACAATAGATTCGGTTTCGTTTATACTTACCAAAGGCCCGGGACTGTTTGACAGCCTGATTGTTTTTTATATTGATGCCCAAAGCGGCGGGATTAGCACCACTGCTGGTTTATCCGGTAGCAGCACCGACAGGTATCTTGCTGCAACGGCCGGTCACAATCCACAAACGGGTAGATCCATCCTAAATTTTCCGGTGGACTTTCAGCCGGATGGCGCCATTACTTTTGATAAGGACGGCGGCAAATTTTTCTACTTCATAAACATTTTTGGTGTAACACTTATACAGGAAGGTACCACCTTTACCATTGAACCTTCAGGAAGCAATTCTTCTCCTACATATACCCAAAAAATTGCCAAGGCAGATATTGGACTAAGCGGTAGTCTTAATTTTAAATTCGTTGGAAATTATGTAGGCCGCTCCGCCTCCCGTTCAAATGAAGCCTTTGGCGATCCTTTTAATAATTACAGCCGCAATGCTACGGCAGCAAGCTATAATCCATATACAATCACCAGCTATTTTACATTTACCAGTAATCCTCTGCCGGTTAAATTAACCGATTTTAAGGCGGCAAAATCGGGTAATACTGTTAACCTTGCATGGTCGGTTGCACAGGAAAGTAATATTGACGATTACCAGTTGCAAAGGTCGAAGGATGGAACAGGCTTTAGCAATATTGCCATTATTAAAGCTAAGAACTCACCCGTTGCCAGCAGCTATGCCTTTAATGACAGGTTACCACTTAAAGGTGCCAATTATTACAGGTTGTTGATAAACGAAAGAGGCGAAAAAACATATAGCCGGGTTGCTACTGTTCAATTTGATGGAAGCACCAGGCAGTTTTCGGCCTTTGTAAATGGCAACAAAGAAATTACGCTTGCTGTTAGCGGAATACCGGCCGGTACGTATGGCTTAAGTGTAATTAACAGCAATGGCCAGGTGGTAATAACTAAAAATATTTTAACTGATGGCGCTTCACAAAACATTATGGTAGCCATGCCAAATAGCATTACAAAGGGTATTTATCATGTAGTATTACAATCCACATTGGTAAAACTAAATACCAACATTTTAGTACAATAAACCGGGGGGTTTGTTATGAGGCTGCTTCGAAAGGGGCAGCTTTTTTTATTTATACAAAGCCCGGAAACAAGTCTTGCTTTTAAATGAGTAGAGGATGCACCTGGCTGTTATAATATCATAGCTTAACACCCCTGCTGCAATTTTTTTCTGACACTATATAAACTGCCTGCATGCTGCATTTTGCAATAATGCTAACAACCATTCGTTTTATAATCCAAACTCTACTTTCACTTAAATTTACCATAAGTCAACTTTATAGTTTACTATGCTTGATAACATCATTCACTTCATTATTAAAAACTTTATTATCCCAGGTGTTTTAGTGCCCCTGGTTTTGGTTTTAAAGTACATTGTTTACAAGCGAATTGAAAGCAATAGCACCAGGCTATCTGACTTTTTTTACTTTAGCTATGCAAATATTGCAACCACACATAATAAAGACAGAAAAAAAAATAAGCAACTTCAAAATTCGTTTTTTATCATCTTTATTTTTTTATTGATCCTACAACTGGTATTGATGATCCCATTGTTAAGTTCCTTAAATTAAAAAGAGTTCTACATTTTTCGTTGTACTGCGGTATTAGTCTGGAAAGTAAAATAGAAAAGAGGTCGTCTCAATACTAAAAGATGACTTCGGGAAACACTCAAACGACTCTAACTCTCCAATTGGGATATGAATAAAAGAGGCTGTCTCATTAGTTTTGAGACAGCCTCTTTTTGCTGTTAGCAACTACTAAATTTAATCCGCTTTATTTCATGCCCATCATACCCTGGGGTGGCGCCGGCGAAGGAACTACATTACTTATGGGTTTTATAGTTTGTAAAAAATAGAAAATTGACTTTAGGTCTGTATCGGTTAGTTTGGCAAAGACTGGCCATGGCATTGGTGGTAATAAGTCTCGTCCATTAACCATGCCTTTAGATTTTCCTTGT
>JANPPB010000884.1:0-3786 GCA_031428295.1 Segetibacter sp.
AAATTATTATGTTTTATAGCACAGCTACCAAAAGACTTTAAAATGCATACCCCACGACAGGGTTCAATTCAAAATAACTGTCTCTTAAGTTGACGGCTATGTGCAAGACTAACGGGGCAGACAGCAGCGATAATGTTCATGGTTATATGGCTTGTAACACAGAAAAAACAGGAAACTTTGGCTTCCTGTTTTTTTATTTTAGTCTGCTTCCCTCCTTTCTTACCTGGTTGCAATTGGTTGAATATGTTTCTAATTTTATCTGTTAAATACCGTTTGATATTTTAAACAGAACAATCTCTCCTTCACCCTAAAAACAGTGTTATGAAAACTGCAAAAATCAACACTTTAAAAGCATGGGTTCTAATATGGGCCAGTCAATTTATAGCCATCGCAACGTTTAGTCAATGCCTCATGCAATCCATATCATTAAAGAATAGAATTACCAAAGCCAGCTTTGCCATTATTGGCACAGTTACCGGAGCAAACAGTTATAAAGATGGAAATGGAAATATTTATACACGTAGCACAATTGCTATAAAAGTATGGGCTAAAAACTATGTTGCACAAAACACACTCCAGGTAATAACCCCCGGCGGAATGGTTGGTAACGAAGCACAGATTACCACCCCTTCAACACAACTTGAAAAAAATAAAGAATATTTTTTATTGCTTGATAAAGACAATCCACCCCAGGCAGATAAAAATTTTAAGATTGATTTTCCCGATCACATACAAGCCTTCATATACGCTGATGCACAGGGAGCTATGGAGCAACAGGATGGTTATTATATTGACTTTTCAGATGGAATGAAGAGAACAGAGGCTATTTTGTTGGAGGCTGTGTTTACTATAACCAACGAACCTGCCAGAACACCGGAAGGAACCATATACAAGGCACCCACCATCCAAAAGCATGTAGCCCGCAACACTGCCATTACCAGTTTTTTACCCAACCCTACCTTTTCAGGAACTATTACACCTTCCAATTTTTTAAAGATTAAAGGATCAGGATTTGGCGCCTCACCCGGAAAAGTGGAATTTAAAAGCGCCGATAATGGAGGTTCGACTTATGTGGGAGTAATTGACGATGAAACTGATTATCCCTATTGGGCAGATGACTCGATTGTAGTAAAAGTACCTACAAAAGCAGGTTCAGGAATTATTCGCATTAACGGGAGCATGGTATCATCTACAAGTTTGACGATTAATTATGCCCACCTCTCAATTCATTCCACCTTTTCGGGTTTTGCAGATACCACCTTGCAGCGTTATTATTTACGAAATATAAACGGAGATGGCGGTTATACTTTCATGTACAACACCACATCAGGTTTTTCTGACTCTGCAGATGCAAAGGCCGCCTTTGAAAGATCGCTTACCACATGGAGTTGCGCCACTGGAATCAACTGGAAAGCATCCGGAACTACACCACTGGGGTTTGCAAAAGATGATGTTAATGCTGTATTATTTGACAGTACATTGCCTGCCGGTGTATTAGGCAGGGCCACCAGTCGATATACTGCCAGTGCCACCAGTTTGTGTAAAATAGATAGCACCATTTGGTACCTGGCAGAAGTTGATATTCAGTTTACAGATAGCACTTCCACAGGCACTTCCTGGTATTTTGGAGCGGGTAGCCCCTTAGCCTCACAGTATGATTTTGAATCAGTAAGCCTGCACGAATTAGGACATGCTCACGGGTTAGGGCATAGCAATTTTTCAAGCGAGGTAATGTATTATTCATTACCCGATGCCACTAGTAAACGTACTTTATCGTTGCACGAAATAGATGCAGGCATTGCGAAGATGGATTATAGCACACCACCAACTTGTTTCAATCCCGCAGGCAGCGGAACACCTATGTTATTGTATACCGGGGGGGGGTGTCCTGTACTGCCTCTAAAACTTATTAATTTTTTGGGTGAAGTAAGAAATGAAAGCGCAGTGTTGAATTGGCAAGTGGAAAATGAAAAAAATATTGACCAATTTATTATAGAGAGAAAAACTGAGGGTCATCCATTCAAAACCATTGGAAATGTTTTGAAAAAGACTGTGCCCACTTCTTTTGACAGCTATTCATTTACAGACCCTGATTATTTAGCCGCGACAAATTTTTACCGATTGAAAATAGTTTACAAAGATTTTAGTAGTGAATATTCGAATATCTTGTCGCTTACACCTGCTAAAAAATATACAGGAATCAGGTTGTATCCCAACCCGGCCACTCAACAATTATTTATATTGAGTACGTCTAAAACTGAAATAGAAATCGTATCAATTACCGGGGTCATCCTTAAAAAATTACTTGTATACCCCGGCAAAAACTCTGTGGATTTAACACGCTTTCCTTCAGGGTTGTATTATGTAGTTGAAAGAAGCCACCGCCAAACCATTAAAGTAGTTGCGTTTTGATAAAAGCAAAAAAGCAGGAAACTTTCGCTTCCTGCTTTTTTATTTGTCAAACGGCTAATAGCTCATGGCTATCGGCTGTTCTATTCTTCTTCGTCAAAGTTCATTGCTTCTCTTGCTGTTGCCAACAATTCATATTCTTCTTTGCTACCAACAATCATGTTTTCGAACTCTCTTAAACCTGTACCGGCAGGTATTGCATGGCCGGTAATAACGTTCTCTTTCAGTCCAAGCATATCATCAGTTTTACCCATTATAGCTGCAGAACTTAACACCTTGGTAGTTTCCTGGAACGATGCAGCAGATATCCAGCTTTGTACACCTAATGAAGCTTTGGTAATACCCAACAACAAAGGAGATGAAGTTGCAGATTCAGCATCGCGGAAGTCAACCAGCTTTCTGTCGCTGCGGCGAAGAATGGAATTTTCTTCCCTTACTTCTCTTAAGCTAACAATCTGCCCGGCTTTCAACTTGGTGCTTTCACCTGAGTCAACTACAACTTTCTTGTCGTAGATAAAATCGTTCTCTTCATTAAATTCAATACGGTCAACAGTATCTCCTTCAAGGAAACGGGTATCTCCCGGATCCTGTATTTCAACCTTCTTCATCATTTGGCGAACGATTACTTCGATGTGCTTATCGTTGATACGCACACCCTGTAAACGGTATACCTCCTGAATTTCATTCACCACATATTCCTGAACCGCAAACGGACCTTTAATATCAAGTATGTCAGCAGGTGCAATGGATCCGTCGGACAATGGAACACCGGCTTTAATAAAGTCACCATCCTGTGCAAGTATCTGGCGGGTCAATGGAACCAGGTACTTCTTAACAACACCATCTCTTGCTTCAACAATAATCTCACGGTTACCACGCTTAATATTACCAAAGCTTACCACACCATCAATCTCACTTACTACAGCAGGATTGCTTGGGTTTCTTGCTTCGAACAATTCAGTTACACGTGGCAAACCTCCGGTGATATCTCTCAATTTACCTAACACCCTTGGAATTTTCACCAACACTTGTCCCTGTTTCACTTCGTCGCCTTCTTCCAACACAATGTGCGATCCTACAGGTAAGTTATAAAGCTTACTGTCTTTAACTCCTTCAACAATTAATGCAGGTATCTTGGTTTTATCCTTTGTCTCAATAACCACTTTCTCACGGTGACCTGTCTGCTCATCGGCCTCTTCACGGAAGGTTACACCATCAATGATGTTATCAAATTTAATAGCACCCGGAATTTCAGCAACTACTACGTTATTGAACGGATCCCATGAACAGATCACATCACCCTTAACTACCTTCTGGCTGTCCTTCACCTGTAGCGTAGCACCGTATGGAACGTTGTTGGTAATTAACAAACGGTCG
>JANPPB010000885.1:0-2101 GCA_031428295.1 Segetibacter sp.
GATGTTTGGCCCAACAGACGATGCAAGCCCCAACACAGTTAAGAGTATGCAGTGGAAGATTAAACGTTTTACCAACGATGAGCTTCGCCAAAAATTTATAGATGTATGCGCAGAGCAGGTGAAATTTTTAGGATTAACTCTGCCTGATGCGGATTTAAAATGGAACGGGGAGAGAGGACATTATGATTTTGGAAGCATTAACTGGGATGAGTTTTGGCAGGTGGTAAATGGAAACGGACCGTGTAATAAGGAAAGGCTTGATGCCCGCCAAAAAGCTCACAATGATGGTGAGTGGGTACGCCAGGCAGCTTTAGCACATGCTGAAAAGAAAAAAAGAATTTCATTAATTGCAGCCTAAAAATATAAAATGGTGGACGGGGAGTCGGCAAGACCTTTAACGATTGCTTGCTTTAATCTTCAGCCGTCTCTCCTTCCACCATTAATTTTGTTATGAGTAATGATTGGCCTTTGTGGGAAGTTTTTATAAGAAGCCGACAAGGGCTTGATCATAAACATGTAGGCAGCCTTCACGCTGCTGATGCCGGAATGGCTATCGAAAACGCAAGGGATGTTTATACCCGACGGATGGAAGGAGTAAGTATTTGGGTGGTTGAAAGTAAATTCATCCATGCCAGCAATCCTGATGACGCCTCCAGTCTGTACGATCCTGCAAATGATAAAGCGTATCGCCATCCTACTTTTTACAATCTTCCCGACGAACTGAAATACATGTAAGGATTTACCGTGTAATTACACTTTTGGTTTAGTTTTTGCCAAAGCCATACAGCATTTGTTTGCATTGTTCTGGAATTAACTATTTATAGCCTGCAAACGGGTTATAAATTAGTTTTACAAACAATTTAGAAAATAAAAATAAGTTAAGGGCCGTATATAAAGACAAGAGGTTGCTACCGTTATGGACAATATTTCTGACATAGTTACAAAGAATGCCGGACAGGTTTCGATCCCAACAAAATCGCTGATTGAATTTACATTGCACCTTGCAGACACTACGCTGATTTTAGGGCACCGTAACAGTGAGTGGACCGGGCATGGACCTGTATTAGAACAGGACATCGCCATTAGCAACATTGCTTTGGATCTTATTGGCCAGGCAAGAAATTTTTACCAGTACGCCGCAAGCTTAATCAATCAAAACCCGGGCTTATATCCATTTGATTTTAATTACGACCGACCCGTAACCGAAGATGACCTGGCTTATTTACGCGACGCCTTTGATTATAAAAATCACCTGCTTACGGAGCAGCCAAATGGCGACTGGGCACAAACCATTCTCCGTCAATTTTATTTTAGTGTTTGGCAATATCTTTTTTATGGCCAACTGGTAAAAAGCACCGATCAACAATTAGCAGCTATAGCCGAAAAATCTTTAAAAGAAACCACGTATCATGTACGATGGAGCAGTGAGTGGGTAATTCGTTTGGGTGATGGAACGCAGGAAAGCCAGCAACGAATGTTTGAAGCCATATCTAATCTCCAAAACTTTTATGGTGAGTTTTTTGAGCCTGCACCTTTTGAGAACAACTTAATTGAAGGCGGTGTTTCTGTAGAGGTAAGAAGGTTAAAACCGGCGTGGGATAAAAAAGTAAACGAGATTTTTGAGGAAGCTACGCTACCTTTTACCCCGGCAAAATGGTCGCAGGCGGGAGGCAAAACGGGCATCCATACTGAACATTTAGGTTTTATATTAGCTGAAATGCAATTTCTACAGAGAGCCTACCCTAATTCGATCTGGTAGTTTAACATGGTTGTTCTTTTAAATATAATTGCAAGGGAAAATTAACCATTTCATAGTACACTGTAATTGAATGACTGCGCCTACAAACCATATTGAAAATAGTATTACCGTGCAAATGCCTGAGAACTCCATCAGCCAAAATGCCGGAAGTATAGTCTCTTTAAACGACTTGGAAGCACTTAAATTAAATGAGGTAATTACAAAACAGGTATGGCAAATTTTAGCCACTGTAAACGACCCGGAGGTTCCGGTTTTGTCTGTTGTTGATTTGGGTATCGTCCGTAATGTTTTTATTGAAAACAAGGATACTGCAAGTGTAGATAAGATTATTGTTACCATCAC
>JANPPB010000886.1:0-2290 GCA_031428295.1 Segetibacter sp.
CTGCCCCGTTGAATAACGGAGGTTTCGGAATCTCCTGGATGATGGTAGATCAAACTCCAGGGGATGCTGGGATCCTGAAACAATCCTGAAATTTATTCAGGACAGGACAGCATGACGGCTCTCCTTACACAATGTTTGTTACCCAAATATTCTTAAGTTAATGACATTGCCCTCCGGGGCTAATAATAAAATGCAACATTGGTACACTACTATAACCTTGCTCCTACGCAACAAACAAACGGCAATGTTTATTTATCCAATCGTTATCCTCATTATACATTAACCAGCCTTTGCACTTTTCAGTTGTTTAAGAAACAGCAAACAGGTAACTTGTTTCGCAAATACAATTGCTTACTTATGACAAACAGAAGATTTTTTCTAAAGCAAACCAGTGCGTTTGCTTTAGGTAGTATGCTCCTTCCCAAACTTGTTTTAGCCGAAAAGAAAAAAATTAAGAATGTCGGCGTGCAGTTATACAGCGTTCGAAAAGAAATGCTGGAAGATGCTGCCGGCACATTAAAAAAACTGGCACAAATTGGTTACAAACAAATCGAATCAGCACGAAGCCAAAAAGGAAATTATTATGGCCTCACTCCTGCTGAAATAAAAAAGATCACCTCCGATCTTGGTCTCACACTTAGAAGTGGTCATGTAAATATTGATAAAGATTGGCAGCAATCCATTGATGCTGCGGCAGAGGCCGGTCAGGAATACCTGATCTGTTCTTCAATGCCATCCAACGGGCAAACCATCTCTAATTACAGCAAGGTTGCCGACATGTTTAACAAGGCAGGCGAAGAATGCAAAAAGGCCAACCTCACCTTTGGTTACCACAACCACGATTATGAATTTAAAAAGGACGGCGACAAAGTGTTGTATGATGTGCTGTTAGAAAAAACGGAACCTTCCCTGGTAAAAATGGAATTGGACCTGGGCTGGGTGGTAGTAACCGGAAACGATCCTAAAGATTATTTTGAAAGATTTGAAGGCCGCTTTCCTTTATGGCATTTAAAAGATATGGTGGTTGCCAAACAACACAGCACCGAGTTTGGTAAAGGCCAGTTGGATATAAAAGGCATGCTGGGTCTTGCAAAGAAATCGGGCATGAAACACTTTTTTGTTGAGCAGGAAGAATACACCAGCACCGCTTTTGAAAGCCTTCAACAGGATTTTGATTATTTAATGAGAATGAAATAGAACGGTTTGTTACTCTGGTATCTTCTCACCCACTGATAGTATTTAATAACTTATGAATAGAAGAACAGCCTTAAAAAATTGCTTCATTTTTAGTGCAGGTGTTGCGCTGATACCCGCCTGTATGCAGGAAAAGAGCAAGTCTTCACTGTTGCTTAAAAATTTAAAGATCAGTGGCGAACAAGAGCAACTAATGGCAGATTTATCGGATACCATCATACCTGCAACTGATACACCGGGAGCCAAAGACGTAGGCGCTCACCTGTTTGCATTAATGATGATTGATGAGTGCTACAATCCCGAAGAGCAAAAGAAATTTAAATCCGGACTTGAGCAATTTGAGAACTACACCAAAAAGAAGTTTGATAAATCATTTAGCAGTCTTACTGCCCAACAACGAAGTGAATTATTAACGGAGCTGGAGGCGAAGAAAGATGAAAAAGATAATGAAGTAGTAGCTTTTTATAAAGTTGCAAAAGGCATGACCTTGCAGGCCTTCACCGGGTCAAAATATTACTTAACCAAGGTACGTGTTTACGAAATGGTACCGGGAAGGTTTCATGGATGTGTGCCGGTAAAATCAGCTAAAGCATAACCTTAAAACATGGGAAACAATAATGAGAACCGCCAGTTTGATGCCATTGTAATAGGCTCCGGAATAAGCGGTGGGTGGGCTGCAAAAGAGTTTTGCGAAAAGGGTTTGAAGACACTGGTATTGGAGAGAGGAAGGGATGTAAAACATTTAAAGGACTACCCTACCACCAATATGAACCCCTGGGAGTTTAAGCACCGGGGAAGAATACCTTACGAGATAGAAAAGGACAATCCGGTTATAAGCAAGTGTTATGCGTTTAAAGAAGATGCCATGCACTTTTTTGTAAAAGATAATGAGCATCCTTACGTACAGGATAAACCCTTTGACTGGATCAGGGGTTACCAGGTTGGCGGAAAATCTATTATGTGGGCAAGGCAAACTCAGCGCTGGAGCAACTTCGATTTTGAAGGTCCGGCCCGCGATGGCTTTGCTGTTGACTGGCCCATACGTTACAACGATATTGCAGACTGGTATACTTATGTTGAAAAATTTGCGGGTATA
>JANPPB010000887.1:0-2837 GCA_031428295.1 Segetibacter sp.
AAAGTGGCAAACTGTTGCGAAGTTCCTTCTGCTGCACATGCAACCTGTTATCGCCACCAATGCTGGACCACCACTCAACTTATTACAGAAAAACTGCAGATACCAAAAGAAAAAACCGGCTTTTCTTTTCAATCAAGATTGGGCCGCGAGGAATGGCTGAAACCGTACACTGCTTTGCGCCTGGAGGAATTGCCGAAAGAAGGCGTTAAGAAATTGCTGGTAGTTTGCCCTGCATTTGTAAGTGATTGTTTGGAAACGCTGGAAGAAATTTCCATGGAAGGAAAGGAGGAGTTTTTACATGCCGGTGGAGAGGAGTTTACTTTTATACCTTGCATGAACGTTCAGCCCCTATGGATAAAGGCCCTTGAAACTTATGTGAAAGATTTTGCGGGTGGTAACAAAGAATTGATTTTACAGGATTGACATTTCTCTTTCAGTTAAGAAGTTTTACCTATATATTTAATGGGTACATTTCTTAAACCCACCAATATATGTTTACTACATCAAAATTTGTTGTCGGTTCTATCATCATCGGGCTTTCGCTTATCCTTGCTTTTTGGGTAGCGGGGTCGTCGTTTAAGTACCGCTCAAAAGCAGGAGAAACCATTGTTGTTACAGGTCTTGCCGAAAAAGATTTTGTAAGTGACCTTGTTGTGTGGAATGGCTATTATTCACGCAAATCACTCGATTTAAAAAGTGCTTATTCCACGCTGAAACAAGATGAAAATTCGATACGAAATTATTTAAAAGGTAAGGGAATTAAGGATGGTGAACTGGTGTTTTCATCTGTGGTTATCAATAAAGAATTTGATACCCGTACCGATGAATTGGGACGCCAAACCAGCCAGCAATTTTCTGGTTATAATTTATCGCAAACAGTTAAGATAGAGTCTGCAGATGTAGCACGGGTTGAAAAACTTTCACGTGAGATAACCGAGTTAATTGAGTCGGGCATTGAGTTGAATTCTTCACCGCCATTGTATTATTATTCCAAGCTATCAGATATTAAAATTGACTTGTTAGGCAAAGCAAGCAAAGATGCAAAGTTGCGTGCCGAAAGTATTGCCAGTAATTCCGGTGCTTCGCTGGGTGGACTTAAAAAAGCTACTATGGGTGTGTTTCAAATTACAGGTAAAAACAGTAACGAAGATTACAGTTATGGTGGTGCTTTCAATACTTCTGAAAAAAATAAAACCGGTTCCATTACTATCCGTATGGAATTTTCGAGTAATTAAATAGCGTACTAATCTCTCATAAGTTCAATGCTCCCATACCTTAAATCGCTGCACATTATTTTTATTGTAACCTGGTTTAGTGGTATGTTTTATATTGTAAGACTGTTTATTTATAACACGGAAGCAGGAGAGAAACAGGAGATTGAAAAGAATATTCTTCGCAACCAGTTTACTATAATGATTAAACGCCTATGGTTAGGTATTACCTGGCCATCAGCCATCCTTACTGTCGTCTTTGGTCCTTTGGTAATGTACGAGACTGGGTATTTCTCATCGGTACCATCCTGGTTATGGATCAAGCTTGTTTTTGTGTGTTTTCTGTATGCTTATCATTTTTCGTTACATGCCATTTACAAGCAGCAACTTCAGGGTGTCTTCAAATTTTCTTCTCAACAATTACGTGTATGGAATGAGGTGGCAACTATTTTTTTAATTGCTATTGTTATGCTGGTGGTGGTAAAGCAAAGTCTTAGCTGGGTGTGGGGATTAATAGGCTTGATTTTATTCGTGATTGTATTAATGAGCGCTATCAAAATTTATAAGTTGATGCGCAGCAAGTGATAAATATTCTTTCTCGTCTTTTTGAAAACTGTTCTTCCGGATTTATTTCATCAACCGATAGCTTCATTCATAATCATGCACCTGCAAAACTTATATTTGTTTCAATAAACACTATATGAGGATTCTTTTTTTATCTCTCTTACTAATACTCTTTTTAGGTTCGTGCAGCAATTCAAAAAAGGCAGACCTTATTGTGCATCATGCCCTGGTTTATACAGTTGATGAACAGTTTTCAACTGCTGAAGCATTTGCTGTAAAAGACGGAATTATTGTAGCTGTTGGTAGTAATGCTTCCATCTTAAAAGCATATAAGGCAAATCAATCTATAGACGCCGGTGGCAAAGCAGTGTATCCTGGTTTTATTGATGCACATGCCCATTTTGTTGGGTATGGTCAATCGTTGTTTCAGGTTGATTTGTTTGGCACTACCAGTTGGGATGAAGTGGTTAGCAGGGTAAAAAAGTTTGCTGATGAACATCCACAGGAGCCGTGGATTAAAGGCAGGGGTTGGGACCAGAACGATTGGAAGGATACAAAATATCCCACCAACGAAATGCTCAACAAACTGTTTGAAGGAAGGCCGGTTATATTAACCCGTGTTGATGGGCATGCTGCCATTGTAAATCAGAAAGCATTAGATCTTGCAGGTGTTACACCCGGTCAAATGCTTACAGGTGGTGAGGTGGAAACCAAAGACAGCAAACTAACCGGTGTTATGATAGATAATGCCGTAGACCTGATCACAACTAAATTTCCCGCAGCTACTATTAACGATTATGTAAAATGGTTATCTGCTGCGCAGGATAGTTGCTTTAGAGTGGGCCTTACTACGGTTACAGATTGCGGTCTGAATTACAAAGATGTACAGACCATTGATGGTTTGCAAAAGGAGGGAAAGCTAAACATGCGCATGTATGTAATGTTGAGTGATGATACTGCCAATTACAAAATGTACCTGGACAAGGGCCCTTATAAAACCGATAAATTATATGTGAAGGGGATAAAGGTTTACGCCGATGGTGCGTTGGGTAGCCGTGGTGC
>JANPPB010000888.1:0-3659 GCA_031428295.1 Segetibacter sp.
TGTTTGGTTCTACGGGTTGATAGCGTTGATGCAAGCGTAGTAGCTTTAGTATTCAACTCCTGCAATGCTTTTTCTTTATGAGTTATCAACTCATCAATTTGCAACACTGCCTGTAATTTTTCTTCCAGTTCTTTCTTTAAACTGATAAGCTCGTTAGTAGTAAGTACACCATGTTTTTTTAGCAATCTGTACCCGGCAGACAGGCGTTCGTTTATGGTATCGATACGTGACTGGTCGAATGAGATGTGATCGTTCAGGCGGTCAATTTCCTCTGCAATATCCTGCAGTTCAACTTGCGTGCTCAGCAGGCGTTGTGCCAGTTCAGGCAGCTCTTTAATGTATTGGGAACAACCTTGTAACTGGTTGGCCATAATTTTTACCTGTTGAACAATGGGTTGCTCTTGTTCTTTCAACTCCGCATAAACATTGGTCAGGACCAACTTAATACTCTCGGAATTACTAAGCAGCTTTAGTTCTTCTTCCAGGCTTTCCAATTCATTCTCAGCCAGATTTAATTCGTTCAACTCATCAAATAAGTATTGCTGGTAGTCGAGTTCTTTATAAAAACTTATTTTCTTTTGTTGTAGTTCTTCCAACTCTTTTTTCTGCGCTTGCCATTGGCTAAAAATGCCCTGGTATTCTTTAAGTAATGCCTGGTTTTGTGCCAGCGCATCCAACACTTCCCTTTGAAAATCACTATCGCCCAATTCCAAAGTATCAAACTGCTGGTGCAGATCAACTAGTAAAGAAGCAAGTTGCTTTAATTGAAAAACCGAAGCAGGTGTATCATTAATAAAACCCCTTGATTTTCCATTAGTGCCAATCTCCCGGCGAAGTACCAGTTCTTCCTCAAAATCAAGCTCGTTCACCTCAAAAAATTCCTGCACAGCAGCCTTGTCCTTAACCTCAAAAAAGCCTTCTATAAAGCATTTTTTATCACGGTTTTGCAAAGTAGAACTGTCGGCCCTTTCGCCTAAGATTAAGCTGAGTGCACCCATCAATATGCTTTTTCCGGCGCCGGTTTCTCCTGTAATTACATTTAGGTTTTCAGCAAAATCAACAACGATTTCGTCTATGATGGCATAGTTAACAATGTGCAGCTTAAGTAGCATGGCGTAAAGATAACGGGTTAAAACACTTTGAAGTTTTTTGGTGTTTGAGTGTGGAAAAGCTGTGGGATGTTACTTAAAAATGTAAAGGGTTATTCATTATTGCATCGGGCAATACCCGATTTGGCCCGTTGGTCGAGGGAGTCTTTATACTCGTGATCGTCCATATCAATACACTGTTGAAAGTATGACTTCGCCAATTCCTTTTGGCCCCGCTTTTCATAAATGTACCCAATCTGAAGAGAAGCTCTGGCAGCATAATATTCCTTCATACCAGCACCTAATTTTATAGCTGATGAGTACCATTGGATGGCTTCGGTATCTCTGCCGAGGTCATCAAAAATTCTTGCCATGCGGTATACATATTCCAATTGATCGGTTGGTGATGTAAACTCCGATTTTGCTTTTGAGCCAAGCATGGAAAGTGCTTCGTTATTATAGCCCCCATCACTTAATAATCTTGCTCTCAATAAAGTCTTGTCGGGCCATATACCACTCTTTGCATCCCGAAGGGCTTTTTTGTCGGCGTCGCTATCGGTTGAGCCTTGTTTTAATACCTGTTGCCGGGTAAGTTCTGCTTTCAACGAATCACCTTGCAGGTAATAGCACCAGCTAAGTTTTAAAAGGGCTTCTTTTACATAAAATCGACCCTTAAAACTTTTTATAAAACTGTTGAAACTTATTACTGCTTCGGGTAACTCAAGATGATACAGCTTGGCGTATGCCATTTCAAAATCCCACACGGGTGTAGCCATATAAGCTGGTGAAGTGTTTCTGTTTTGCATTACACTTTTGGCAAACCCCGCATTTTTACTATTAATACCAAGGTTGGTTGCCAGGTAGGCAAACAAGTGATTGTTTACCATGTCAAGCTTTTTATCCTGTATAAATTTTATGACTTCATCAGGCTTGTTCTCAATGTAAAAAGATAAGTAGGCATAGTAAAACACAGCCTCGTTATAAAAAAGTTTGGCCATGTAATCGTTGCTGTTCAGGAACGACCTCATCAATTGCATGCCTTCTTTTATGGAACCTTTCATGCCAAAGAGGCTGGTATAAATTTTATAGCCATCGGGTATGGTGCCCATTGCAACCTGCAGCGGACCATACACCAGGTTATTTGGTAAAAATCCGGGGTATTTTTTTTGATTTTCTTTTATAAGCGAATAGCCTTTCTTAAAATCGAAAACAGCACCAAAGCGCTCACCAAACTTAATTCTAACTGATGCTCTTTGCAGCATGTTTACAGCCCGGCAATACCTGTAAAATGGTGAATTTTGCGGACCGGCATCATAGGCATCCTGCCGTTTTATAAAGTTATCTTTTCTTAAATTGTACTCTTTGGGATCCTCATTAAAAAACAACTCAAAAAAATCAATGTAACCCTCCAGCATGTACGGAATAAGGTTGTCAGGATTTTGTTTTCTTGCTTTGTTTAATAGTGTAGTTCCTTCCGAAATTTTAAGTTTGGTTATTTCGGCATACGCCTGTTGGCAGGTAGCATTAAAATCGTACACTTTTTCGGCCCGTACGTGTGTTGATAAACCAAATAGAATAAGTAGTAAAAACAATCCCTGCTTCATTGCAATAAAGGTAGAAGAATTAATAAGCTAACCTCCTGTTGGCAACCAGGGGTAATAATTTTAAGATATTCTTACAGACTTTGAAATGCTTAAGAACATACTCTTTCCAGGCGTGATAAAGCAATTGACAAGCATTCATCAAATTACTCAACATAAAAAAAGGTGCTTTTCAGCACCCTTTCTTTTAAATTATTTTGCATCAACGGTGTCATGAATATCCGGGTCAACCAAAATTCTACCACAGTTTTCGCAGACTATTAATTTTTTGTGTTGCTTTATTTCGCTCTGCTTTTGAGGGGGGATCGCATTAAAGCAACCACCACAACTATCTCTCATAACCGATACAACGGCAAGACCATTTCTATAGTTATTGCGAATGCGATCGTAAGAGAACAACAATCTTTCGTCCAATGCCTTACGGGCTTCGTCGCTCAACGATTTAAAATGAGTTTCTTCTTTTTCGGTATCAGCAATAATTTTTTCAAGCTCACTCTTCTTATTGTTCAACACACTCTCTTTGCTACCAATTTGCTTTTTAGCAACATCAAGAACTTTAGCCTTTTCAGCTATTTCTTCGTTAGCATCTTTAATGTGTTTGTTGGCCAGTTCAACCTCCAGATTTTGCATTTCCATTTCTTTGTTAATGGCTTCAAACTCACGGTTGTTCTTTACATTCTCGCTTTGCTTTTCGTATTTCTTTACTAAAGCATCTGCATCTTTAATAATCTCTTTCTTCTTTTCAATAAACTCAGAGATACCATTAATTTCTTCCTCAATTCTTGTTTGGCGTGCATGCAATCCGGTTATTTCATCTTCAAGATCGCTTACTTCTATAGGTAATTCACCTTTTAAAATCTGGATCTCATCTAACTTTGAATCAGTTTTTTGAAGCCTGATTAACGCCGACAATTTTTCTTCAACAGAAAAGTCTTTAACGCTTGCCATATTTGTATTTAAAATTTGAATG
>JANPPB010000889.1:0-6854 GCA_031428295.1 Segetibacter sp.
AAGTAAAAAGTAAAAATCCTGTCAGTTTACATGACGGGATTTTTTGTAAATTGCCTGTAGTAAATATTAGATATCATGGCCGTTGACATTGAAGCATTATTGGCCCTTCCTGTTGAAGAAGGAAAAGTGGTGGCAGCCATACGAGTGCGGAGTCGTCCCTAAAAATTTATTAAAAGAAAATTCTTTCATCTTTTAAAATATAAACAATGAAACAAATCAAAACCAATACCTACGTTTTCATTTTTGTAGTAATATCCGCTTCATTTCTGTTGAGTTGTAATCAACCGGCTGCTATCACTGAAAAAAATAATAAGGACACTATGCTTATCGCTGCGAACGAGAATGCTTTTTCCATTCCTGCTTATGACCCAACAATGGAACCCTTAACCGTAGGAGCAAAATTTATAAAGAAATTGGGAGATACATTGGGCATAAAAATGTATGAATTTACGGTTAAGCCAGGAGACTCATGGGCATTACATAATCATCCTGACCACGCAGTGTACGTTCTTCAAGGTGGTAAAATGGCATTATTTATTCAAGCTGCGGGAAGGCAGGACACACTTACTTTTCCGACAGGCATGGCATTGATAAGCGGTCCATTATCAGACTCCGGTAGAAATATTGGTAATTCTATCATTAAGCTACTTGCAGTCGATATTTACAGACCACGAGGCAAATAACCAGTTTGGACAAATATTTTTACGGTTATCGTATTATGCTTTGGTAGCATTAACTCATTTGTTTTACATAAACGCGTTGGTCGCGACAATTCTTTAAGTGTCGTATTTTGTTTCTTTGCGAGTCATCTTCCCAGCGACTCATCAGTACGCCTGACAATAAGGGTATTGCCAATAAGTGGGGCAGGAAGTTGGAGCAATGGGCTGCAGTTTGTCTTGTAAACTTCGGCTCGGGCTTGACGGAAATCTTTGAGCATTAGAATAAATGTATTAATCTTTGACTAAATAATGAACTTCGGTTGCCAGGTGGACTTTTTTCAACTCCCCCACCATCGGCAATACCTGTTCGGTGGCCGAAAAGTTGTGGGAAGTTTAAGTCCAGAGAGTACGCTTTCTTCGGAAGACGAAAATGTATTGATGTTATTAGACCAGCGCTGGGAAGAAATACAACAGAAGGATTCAAAAGTTCTTTCTTCTCTTGAATTGAAAAAAATGATCAATGACTTAAGAAATAAATAATTCTTATCCTGGAATTTCAATTGCTATACTCACAAGGATTTTGGGCTGACATACAAGAAACGATCCACTGGTATGATGAAATATCAGAGGATGTTTGTGATAAGTTTTTGGATGAGTTATGGATGGCTGATATTAAAATAAGTTAGAATCCATTTGCTTTTACCCTGGTTTTTAATAAAAATTATAGAAGGTATACTTTCAAAAACTTCCCATTTAAATTGTTTTTTAAGATAGAGGAGCAATAAGTTTTTATCATTGCACTTATTCATATGTCCCGTTCAAATAAGTGTATACAAAGCAGGCTAAAAAAACTATGACTCCAATTATTCGCACCATCCAACCCACCGACAATCCCCATCTTGCTGTTATCATCCGCAACGCATTAGCTGAGTTTGGGGCTAACAAGCCGGGTACGGTATTTTACGATCCTACTACAGACGATCTGTTTAATCTTTTTCAGCAGCCCGGCAGCATATACTATGTGGCCGAACAGGATGGAACCATAATTGGCGGAGCAGGTATCTACCCATCCAACGGCTTACCTCAAAGCACCTGCGAACTGGTAAAGATGTACCTGTCGCCACAAAGCCGGGGCAAGGGATTAGGTAAACAAATGATAGAAAAATGTCTTGAGTTTGCAACCGGTGCAGGATATCAACAGGTTTATATTGAGACCATGCCCGAGCTTATAAAAGCAGTTTCAGTTTACGAAAAGTTTGGCTTTACCCACCTGGATGGACCATTGGGCAATACCGGCCATTTTGGGTGCGATGTGTGGATGCTGAAACAATTTTGATTAGATGGCACTTCTTTTGAAAGCATTACCAACTTATGAAACTCTATATAAAGCACATGGTAAGTTTGCGATGCAAAATGATGGTGAAACAAAAGTTGATGAAGCTGGGCTTATAATTTGTGCTGGTTGAATTAGGAACGGTGGAGATGCTGCAACCTATTACACCGATCCAGAAGAAACAATTAAAAGAAAATCTATTACTCTCCGGCCTTGAGTTATTAGACGATAAAAGAAGCATACTTATTGAGAAAATTAAAAATGTAATTACTGAAATGATCCACCATTCAGAAAAATTACCGATAGTGAATTACTCTGGATACCTGGCAGAGAAACTGCGTTACGACTACACTTACCTGGCCAATATTTTTTCTGAAGTACAAGGCATTACCATCCAGCAATTCATCAAATATTTTGAAATTGAAAGAAGCAGCAATGGAACAACATTTCAGTTGTAGGAAAGGTACTGGCGGGCAACAATTCCGCTTCGGTGCAACAATATTCTTTTAACAACAGCAAAGCGCTGGAAGGCAATAATTTTTACCGGCTAAAACAAGTTGACCAGGATGGAAAAATCAGGTATTCGGCCATAATTAAGGTTGCAGTTAAGGGAGTTGCATTGTTTGCATTGTACCCAAATCCTGCTACAACTAAAACCACACTTCAAATACGCAGCCAGCTTAGCAAAGTATCTATTTCGTTAATAGATAATTATGACAGGATCGTATACCAGTCGAACCATGCTTCTTTACAGGCTGGATCGAATATGGATCTTCAACTACAACAATATGCTAAGGGAATTTATACGCTTAAACTGCAAAGCGATAAAGGAAGCAGCACTGAAAAGATTGTTCTTCACTAAGAATAATCACATCATAAAAAAATGCCCCGTCCGGTAATTACCTGGCGGGGCATTTTTTATAACAGTATTAGTTTGCATATAAATTTCAATTAAACTTCAATCGCACCAGGCATCTACCCTACCATTTCTACCTCGTACACGGGGCTAAACAAATAAACCCTCGCCGAATGCACCTCCTGGCAGCGATATCTCTTTCTCAATTTATCTCCCTTTTTAAATACCCTTCCATCCTTTAATTTAAATAGACTATTTACAGGGATTTCTTCTACCAGTACATGCTTGTCCGATGTTGCTGTATCGTACTTTCTTAGTATGCGCATCAGCCCATCTTCGGCACAACTGCTTGCAGCGGGGTTGTGTAACGAGCTAATCAACTCTGTCTCTATATCTACTGGAAAAACTTTTTTAGTAATAAACTGCGCCAGCAACCCGGCAAAAATACTTTTCCATTCACGGCCATGTGCCATTACACAGTTTGCATGCTTCTCGTAGGTAAGCAGGTGAGCCAGCTCGTGTAACAGCGTTATAAAAAATGAATACTTGTTCAGGTTGCCATTAACTGAAATACGGTGATTTTTATCGCGATGGGCATTTCGGTAATTTCCTAAAATGGTCTTGCGTTCGCGGGTAATGTGCAGATGTACTTTGTGGGTTTTTATATATTCCGCTACCCCTTCAAAAGTACCATCAGGCAAATAGTCAGCAAGTACCTGAAGCGGGTGATTTTGCTTAGCCATTCTTCTTTTGTTGCGATTGTTTCATAATGATACTCATCTCAATAAAAGTATATACCAGGTAAAGGCCCATACTTATAAATAAAGCACTTTTATTAAGACCCTGGCCAGACACCAAAATATAAATAAAGGCAGCTCCGGCACAGGCAAAAAGCTTTAGCAAAATTCCCCCATAAGCCTTGCGTAAAAAAAGTTGGGTATTTGCGGCGTTTAAGCCACTGCTTAACATATTCATTGATACCACTGTTACCAGGTAAATAAACAAATTACTACCGCTGATTACCTGCCAATCGATATTGTGTTGCTGCAAAAAATTTCTAAAAATTAATATGCCTATACCTATCACTAAAAAAGCAATAACTAATGGTGTTACACTCTTATTAAACATCGCTATTTTTTTGAAGTATCTTTTATTACCTGGTAAATCATTGCCACAATAACAAGTAACGGCAATATCCAAACAAGCAGGGGAGTTTTAAAATGCAGCCATTCATCCAGCTTTAAACCTACAAAAACAGCTAAACCCAAACCTACCAGCATCTGCATGGTAAGCCCTGCATATTTTAATAACAGGCTATTATTTTTTGGAGAGGACTTTGGGTTGTTCATGTGTTTCTTTCATCATTTCTACCACGTTCGTGTTCATGTAGCAATTACCATTTAAAATAACAGAAGGTTCAACCTGTAATTTACCTACGTGAATGTTGCCATTGATCACGGCATTTTCTCTAAGGCTCAACAGTTCTTTTACTTTTATATTTCCTTTTACCGAACCCATAATATCTGCCTGCAAGCTGTCAAGGTCGCCTTCAACCATACCATCAGCTCCAATCAATATTCTTGCAGAACTCTTTACATTTCCTTTTACTACTCCATCAATTCTTATGTCTGCTGTGCTGGTAATATCTCCTGATAGTGAAACTGCTTGTCCTATAATACTGGTACCTCCACCAGCCATAACAGGATTATTTTTTTTAGTAGAAAACATGGGTTGGCATTTAAGGGTTAATCGTTTGTTACTTCCTGCCTGGGAAGTTTTAGCAAGGTAGTGTCTAATTGGCCATTAACATTTCCACCAATTATCTTTTTTAGGTTGTTAAGATATTGATCTTTATACTGCAGGCTTTGCTCCAGGCTATCGGTGCGATATTTTAAAACCTGCAATTCCTTGCGGGCACTCTGGCTTCCATAACCGGGCACATATTGTTTTAGTGGTGTCCACACAATCAGGGCTACCGTTAATGTTACCAAAATAACAAATATGCTGCTCAGCACTACATACACACTTAATCTCGACAATTTAAACGTGACTACTTCTTCATAAGTATCATCATTCATTACCACTAACCTATAACGGTTTCGCAATCGTTTAAGTGTTGAATTGGCATCGATTGTAGACATATTTTAACTGAATTTGATGACATGCACCACTAATGGTGGTTTTGAAGGCCCCACAAAAGTAACCAACACAGCAGTTGGGCGCAACCCGTGAAAAAATTCTAAACCTTCCGTTCTCTTCCCAAAAAAGTTTTAGCGGAAACTTTAAAATCTTCTAAAGTAGTGAACTGTTTATCGCAAGCATTTGTCAATCGTGACCTGTCTTTTCGAGACAGCTTTTCAAAATCATCGTTAACTATCCAGCCTCTAAAATTTAATTCAGCTTTCTGATATTCTAAACAACTTATAGTTGCAAGTCTTGCTTTGGAAACATCTTTAACGCCAAACAAGTAAACTGGATGTCCATTGGGAGAGAAGGAGTAATCGGCTTCTAAATCATCCCTTTCAGGAATTGGCAAAACATTTTTTTGCGGTTTAAATTCCTGTAGCTCATCATTGATAAACTCATCCAGCATTTCATAAAAGAGATTTTCAACAACTTCTCTTTTAAAATATCGCATACTACCGATTTTTGCAAATGCTTGCGCAATCTGCATTATATCAACGTACACTGTTTCGGGGTTTGTCTTAAGAATAATGTTACCATTTTCTTCGACTAAAGCACTTTCAGAAAGCATCTTCTGAAGTATTGTTTCTTTGTTTTCAGTATCAACATCATAACTATAAGATAGCCGTTGTAGAGTTAAGCCATAGTCACATAATAAATACCCATTCCCATTAGGAACGATGAACAAATCAATCATGTCACCATCTTCATGATAAATTGGAAGATATAGTTGATAGATATCCTTTCTCTTCAACTTGATTACAACCCTATCGTTGAAATCTCTTTTGATATGTTCAATAATTTCTTCCATTTATATCTTTTCTTCAGTGTCAGCAAACAAATCAATTTGACCTGAGGGCGGAGGAAAAAACTTTTGTCTATCTGCAACATTTATATTTTTTTCCGTCTCACAAAAAATTGTACTGCTTCTTCAATCGTTGCATAGTCATTAGTTAATTCTATTTGACCTTCGGGCTTTAAACCACTGTTTATTCTTTCAGCAGTTGACTTATGAATGTGGCAAACTGCATGATGTGGAATGTTTTTGGTACCACCATGTGGACCATTGCATCTTAGCAACACCATTTTACCTTTTTCTTCTTTGAGATTATAGCTTAATCCAATTGAGAAGTTCTCAAGAAAGGTCAGGTTTTGAGTGATGAAGCCATTGAAATTGTATTGCCCATCAGATGAAACAAGAGTAAAAGTACGTTTTGCAAAACCAGACCGACCCTCATTCATTTCTTTTGGAGCATCAACAACTGATTTTGAACAGTTGATTAATTCTTCGATAAAATTGTCAGTAAAAGTCACAATCAAAAATAGTGAAAAGAGATTTGTACTTTAAAGTGTGTGTATAATCAACCCCTGTAGCTTTCGTTATTGACAAGAAACAGGGTTCGGTTCAACAAACCGTTTGCCGTTATTGGGGCACGAAGTTGGAGCAATTAACAGCATCTCATTATTGTACTTCTGTTCGGGCTTGAAATTCTTTGTTCCACTTTTTGTTTTATACATTTACATCTGTCCGCTGTTGGGCTGAAGGAACATGAAATACCCCAACAACGGCAAGTGGGCACTCGTTATAGGCATAGTTTGTCAATTTGCAAAGCCTTTAATTCATTTTTGTTGGATGGGATGCTCCAGGCTCCCCCCTTCCCTTCCAAATCTTGATAGCGCTCACCTTTATTACTTCAATTTTAAATATAAATTAGTGAGATTGATTTCACTAAGCGAATTATAAACAACTGGTTTCTCAGTATTTGTAAGAATGGAGCTTACTAAATTTAGCCAAACAACAAGCGTAAAGTTTACAGCCCTG
>JANPPB010000890.1:0-1915 GCA_031428295.1 Segetibacter sp.
CATGACCATGATTGCTTTAGGCCTTGCACAGGAGCTAAAAAAATACAATGTAGCAGCCAATGCACTGTGGCCTAAAACCACTATCGCAACCGCTGCTGTTCAAAATTTATTAGGCGGCGATGCGCTGATGAAGATGAGCCGCACCACAGACATTATAGCCGATGCTGCATGGTACATTTTAAGCCGTCCAGCAACAGAATGTACAGGGAATACTTTTATAGATGAGCAAGTGTTGGCAGAGGAAGGCATTACAGACCTTGAAAAATATGCAGTAACGCCTGGGGGTAAATTGTATACTGACCTATTTCTCTAATGCTGAAAAGATTTTAAAAGGGAAACTTAGATAAAGCCTGAAATCTTATGTCAGCAAAAAGCATTCTTCTTATTGTTCTAAATGTAGTTATAGCCATTTGCCTGGTAAAGCTGATTCTTGGTAGTTACAAAAAATTCAAAAGAGCTGTCTATTACTTTTTGATGCCTGACATAATTTCTATCATTAAAAGAGACTTTGACAATGATGTCTCATATTCATATCGGCTGCTTCTGATTATAATTTTGCTTATTGCCATTGTAGTAATTGAGGTCAGAATATTTTACTGAAAGTGGCTTACATAGCTTCGCCTTCCAATTTCTCCGGCCGCATTTGCGGAAACAACAATACGTCCTGTATACTCGGCTGATTGGTCATTAACATGCACAACCTGTCAATGCCAATACCGATGCCGCTTGTTGGGGGCATTCCATATTCAAGTGCACGTAAAAAATCATAGTCTATAAACATTGCTTCATCATCGCCCCGCTCCATTAATTTAGCCTGCTCTTCAAATCGTTCTCTTTGGTCAATCGGGTCATTTAATTCAGTATAGGCATTGGCTATTTCTTTTCCATTTACCATTAGCTCAAAACGCTCCACCAACCCGGGCTTGCTGCGATGCTTTTTAGTAAGCGGACTCATTTCAACGGGGTAGTCTATAATGAACGTTGGTTGTATAAAGCTTCCTTCACATTTCTCGCTAAACAATTCATCAATTAATCTGCCCTTACCCATACTTGGCTCCGTATGTATATGATATTGCCTGCACAAATCTCTCAAACCGCTTTCATCCATATCAGTAACATCAACACCGGTTTGCTCTTTAATAGAATCATGAATACTGATGCGTTTGTAGGGGGCTTTAAAGTCAATTTCTTTATCTCCCATATTTACTTTGGTAGTACCATTTACAGCGATAGCTACATGCTCCATTAATTGCTCAGTAATGTTCATCATCCATTCATAATCCTTGTAAGCCGTGTAAAATTCAAGCACCGTAAACTCCGGGTTATGGGTGCGATCCATTCCCTCGTTTCTAAAATTGCGGCTAAACTCATACACCCAATCAAAGCCTCCAACAATTAATCTTTTCAGGTATAACTCGTTTGCAATACGCATGTAAAATGGAATATCCAACGCATTGTGGTGTGTAGTAAATGGCCTTGCAGCAGCGCCACCGGGTATGGATTGCAATACCGGAGTATCAACTTCCAATGCACCTTGTTCGTTTAAAAAATTACGAAAGGCATTAATTAGCCTGGTACGCTTTACAAACACCTCTTTTACATGTGGATTAACAATCAGGTCAGCATATCGTTGCCGATACCTAAACTCAGGATCGGTAACGGCATCAAAAGTTTGACCTTCGGCTTCCTTAACTATTGGCAATGGTTTAAGCGATTTGGTTAATAAAGTCAACTCGCTTACATGAACGGACGTTTCA
This sequence comes from Segetibacter sp., assembly GCA_031428295.1. Taxonomy (GTDB): domain Bacteria; phylum Bacteroidota; class Bacteroidia; order Chitinophagales; family Chitinophagaceae; genus Segetibacter. The sequence continues at coordinate 1,758 of JANPPB010000890.1, forward strand.
CCGGTTTTTGTGGTAAACACATAACCTTTTACACCAATGATGTCACCAATGTCCAGCAGCTTTTTCCATACCTGGTCGTACAAAGTTTTATCCTCTCCCGGGCAAACCTCATCCCGCTTTACATACAATTGAATTTTACCGGCACTGTCCTGGATTAC